>DAIUBZ010000006.1:0-23546 GCA_036846445.1 Sphingopyxis sp.
GGGGCGGCGGCAAGGATTATCTTTATTCCTTGCTGACCGGCTATGTCGATCCGCCCGCAAACCTGCCGAAAGAGCTGCAGCCGGGACCGGGGTTGAACTACAACCCCTATTTCCCCAATTTGAACCTGGCGATGATGGCGCCGCTCAACCCGGATCAGGTCACCTATGCTGACGGGACGAAGGCGACTGTGTCCCAGATGTCGGCGGATGTGACGGCGTTTCTGGTGTGGACTGCGGAACCGAAGCTGGAGCAGCGTCATATCGCCGGGTGGGCAGCGGTGCTGTTCCTGCTGATTTTCACGGTGCTGGCTTATCTGTCTTATCGCACCGTTTGGGCCGACAAGAAGCATTGATCGTCGCGGGCCGTCGAACCCCATGTCCGTTCGGCGGCCCCCGGTGACAGGCAGGTTGAGCGCCGCAGATTTGGCGGCGCTGGTTCGGACCATTCCCAATTTTCCGAAATCCGGGGTCCTGTACCGCGACGTCACCACATTGATTGCCGATGGGGCAGGGTGGAGCACTGCGGTCGCTTGCCTGACGGAAATAGCCCGGGACATTGCACCGGATGTGATTGTGGCGGTGGAAGCGCGCGGCTTTCTGTTCGGCGGCGCAATCGCTGCAAACCTTGGTATTGGGGTTGTGCCCGTGCGGAAATCGGGAAAATTACCGGGGGCAACCATCGGTGTGGATTATGCGCTGGAATATGGCCATGACCGGCTGGAGATGCATCTGGATGCGATTGCGGCTGGGGCGCGGGTGGTCATTGTCGATGATCTGCTGGCCACCGGCGGCACGGTCGCGGCGGCGGCGGCGTTGGTCAGGGCGGCCGGGGCCAATGTTGCTGCTGCGCTGTTCGCGATCGATTTGCCTGACCTTGGCGGCGCGGCCCGACTTGGCGGCGACGGCATTGCCGTCCACGCCCTGATGGCATTTCCCGGCCACTGAACCAATTTGGCAATCGACGGGGCAAATCGGCGTCCAGGCCCCGTTAACTTAAAATGGCAGCCACCGCTGGCGCTTGCTGAACTTCATATAGCCGACATTTGCGCCGAGCCTGAGGCCAACGCCAACCCGGATCGGAATCAACACAATATTGCCGCGCCGCAAATAGCTGGCATTGAACCCGCCGACCAAATAGGCTTGGCCCTCACCAGCCGGGAAGCGTTTGTACAGATCGTCGCTGTCGAACAAATTATACACCAGCACAAAGGTCTTGCCGGCATTGGCCCCGGCATCGAAACCAATCGACGGCCCGGTCCAATAGACAGGCCGCTCGCCCTCGACCTTGTGAAACAATTTGCCGGAGCCATAGCGCAGGCCCACCACAAAGGCCCCGCCAGCCTCTCGCCCGACGATATAGGCATTGGGCTCGCCCTGATTGCGCAAAATATCCTCAATCAGCTTGGCCAGCCCCTCTGCTCCCTTGCCAAACACGCCCTCAGCAGCGCCGATCAGATCATCGCGGGCATAGGTGGCACCCGGCGGCGCAGCGGCTGGCATCGGCGGCGCATCGGCGGCGCCGGACGTGGGCGACGGCGCATCGGCGGCGCCGGACGTGGGCGACGGCGCGCCGGTGGCTGGATCGGCGGTTGGCGGCGTTGGTGCAGGAGCCGGACCCGTCGGCACAGCAGGCTGAGCCGGGACCAGATCGGCATCGATCGCGCTATTGGGGTCAATTGGCGTCATTTGCGCGCCCGCCGGAACCGGGCTGGCGATCAGCGTCACCAGCGCGGCGACTGCCACGCCAAAGCCTGCCCACCGCTGGCGGATGCTTGTTCCGATCGTCATCGTCATCGCCGTCATCTCCATCTCACCCCGTCGATACGGCTGAATCGCTCATTGCCGCAAGCGCAATATCATGGCGATGACCAGAGTCGAAATTGGGGTGAGTTGCGGCACTATCGGGGCATTGCAGGCTGAGCAGGCGGTTGCCCGGCTCCGGCGGAAAATGTCAGTTAGCCATTGCATCCGCTTGCCACGCTGGCTAATGGCAGCCGATGCCAGTCGTCGGAGACGTGGGTGAGTGGCTGAAACCAACGGTTTGCTAAACCGTCGTAGGGGTTAATTCCCTACCGAGGGTTCGAATCCCTCCGTCTCCGCCATTTCTTTTGCTGCCTTATGTCCACCGCGCTGCGGTCTAACGCCCGCTGTCACCGCGAGCCGGTCTGCGCGGAGTGAAGGCGTGCGCTCCACGTCAGATGCCTGACCAGATCGCCACAGTTGGCCATATCGCTGCGGCCGCGCACATAACAAAGGGCGACCGCATCGCTGCGGCCGCGCACATAACAAAGGGCGACCGCATCGCTGCGGCCGCCCTCTGATTTAGCCTGTAAAAGACTTACTTCGCAGCCGGAGCAGCGGCATCAGCGGCCGCATCAGCGGCCGGAGCAGCGGCGTCGGCAGCGGCTTCGGCGCCTTCAGCGGCAGCTTCGGCGCCTTCAGCGGCGGCTTCAGCGCCTTCAGCGGCGGCTTCGGCGCCTTCTTCAACCACTTCTTCGGTGGCGGTTTCGGGCGCGGTTTCTTCGGCAGGGGTGCTGCAGGCGGCCAGAGCGAACATGCTGGCGACGGCGGCGGTGATGGCAAACTTCTTCATGGCTTATAGCTCCCTATGAGACTTTGAACCGCAGCGGGAGCTTTCCCCCATCTGCGAAGCCGGGCCTTTACCGAGTCGCGCACAAACGTCAACAAGAATAATTGAGATGCCATTTTACGTCTAATTATCAATTTGTTGTGGCGCAGTCGGCAAAGGCTTTGTCCACCGATTCTGAACCGATATCCCGGTTGTCACCGGCCCGGCACCGGCCCCGGCCCCGCCAGCATGCCGTCCAGCCCGTCAGTATCGGGCCATTTGGCGGCAGTAGCCGCCATGCAGTCATTGCCAATGCGGCGGCCAGCGGTTAACCGCCGCGATGCAATTTCACGCCGCGCAGCGGCCCGCCCGGGGCGCAGCGGCCAGTTCGGAGACCAAGGATGGCCGTGCAATATAGTTATGTGATGAAGGGGCTGACCAAATCCTTTCCCGGCGCGCAAAAGCCGGTGCTGGACAACATCCACCTGCAATTCCTGCCCGGCACCAAAATTGCAATCATTGGCGTGAACGGCGCGGGCAAGTCCACGCTGATGAAGATCATGGCGGGCATGGACACGGAATTTTCCGGCGAAGCCTGGGCAGGGGAGGGCATTCGGGTTGGCTATCTGCAGCAGGAGCCGCAGCTTGATCCTGCAAAGACTGTAAAAGAAAATGTCATGGACGGGGTGCGCCCGGTCGCCGACATGATGGACCGGTTCAACGCGATCAGCGCCATGCTGGGCGATCCGCCCGAGGATGCGGATTTCGACGCATTGATGGACGAAATGGGCACGCTGCAGGAACAGATTGACGCCGTGGACGGGTGGACGCTGGACAATCAGTTGGAAATCGCGATGGACGCGCTGCGCTGTCCGCCCGGCGACATTGGGGTGGAAACATTGTCGGGCGGGGAACGGCGGCGGGTGGCGCTGTGCCGATTGTTGTTGGAAAAGCCCGACATCCTGCTGCTGGACGAGCCGACCAACCATTTGGACGCTGAAAGCGTCGCGTGGCTGGAGCGGCATTTGATCGACTATGCGGGCAATGTCATCCTGGTCACTCACGACCGTTATTTTCTGGACAATGTCGTGGGCTGGGTGCTGGAAATTGATCGGGGCCGGGGCATTCCCTTTGAGGGCAATTATTCGCAGTGGCTGGAGGCCAAGGCCAAACGGATGGAACAGGAGGGCCGCGAGGAAGAGGGCCGCCAAAAGGCGATCAAGGAAGAGCTGGAGTGGATCCGGCAGTCGCCCAAGGGTCGCCAGTCAAAATCCAAGGCGCGGATCAAGGCATTTGACGAGCTGGTCGAGCGGCAGGAATCGCGTAGCCCCGGCAAGGCGCAGATCCTGATCCAGACGCCGGAACGGCTGGGCGGCAAGGTGATCGAGGCCAAGGGGCTGACCAAGGCGTTTGACGACAAATTGCTGTTTGAAAATCTGTCCTTCACCTTGCCACCCGGCGGCATTGTTGGGGTGATCGGGCCAAATGGCGCGGGCAAGTCCACCCTGTTCAAAATGATCACCGGCCACGAAACCCCGGATGAAGGCAGCGTGGATATCGGGCCAACGGTCAAACTGGGCTATGTCGATCAGAGCCGCGATGCGCTGAACCCTGACCATAATGTCTGGCAGGAAGTGTCGGGCGGCCATGATATTTTCCGCTTTGGCAAGCATGAGGTGCAGACAAGGGCCTATTGCGGGGCGTTCAACTTTCGCGGGACCGATCAGCAAAAAAAGGTCGGCCAATTGTCGGGCGGTGAGCGCAACCGGGTGCATATGGCCAAAATGCTGCAAAAGGGCGGCAATGTCCTGTTACTGGACGAGCCGACCAACGATCTGGACGTGGAAACCCTGCGCGCGCTGGAAGACGCGCTGGAAAATTTCGCGGGCTGTGCGGTGGTGATCAGCCATGATCGCTTTTTCCTCGACCGGTTGGCGACCCACATATTGGCATTTGAGGGCAACAGCCATGTCGAGTGGTTTGAGGGCAATTTTGAAAGCTATGAAGAGGACAAGCGCCGCCGTCTGGGCGATGCCGCCGACCGTCCGACGGCGGTGGCGTATAAAAAACTTACGCGATAACTCGGCGCTGCGGCGCGGTGGGGCGCTGGCGGCGGGGATGGTGGCGGGGCTGGCCGCTGGCCTTGCTGGCTGCGCCAACCTTCCCGCTGCGGGCCCACAGCCCACAGGCTGGACCCCGGTGGCCCCGGCGGCGCTGGTCGGGGTGGATGATGATGTCACCCGCCAGCTTGCCGCCGGAGCGACTTTTCGCGGCATCGCGATCAGCCAGCAGCGTTTTGCCGAAAATGGCTTTGACTGGCATATTTTGCGCTTCGTGAACCAGCGGCGACCGGTGGGTCCGCTGTGGGCGGTGCCGCACGATGATGAGGATGCCGCGTTTGACGCCGGGCTGGCCGCGCTGCGCCGCACCGGCGGGGTGATGGTGGCGGTGAACAGCGGGCCTGGCAGCAGCCGGTTCCAATATGGTGACGGGCGTTGCGGCGGGCGGCCCCGGCTGGTGGTGCGCTGTGACCCCAACCGCAATTTTTCGGCTGACTCGCCGCGCTTTACCGCCGCATTCCTGGCGGCGCGGCCTGCTGGTCAGCCGGTGATTGCGCTGCACACCAACCGTCCCGGCTTTGCCGGGGACGGCAGCGGCGGGCGGGGGGTGATTACGATCTGGGACGCGGCGGCATGGCGGCAGGGGCTGCGCCAATTGCGCCCCGGTGCTTTTGCTGCGGCGAACCCACGCTCGCTGATGGACAATGCCAACAGCTTTGCCATCCTGCCCTATCTGGCCGCCGCCGGGGGACCGGGTGCGGCAGATGTCGCCTGTCGCACCGCACTCACCACTGCCGGGGTCCATGTGTGGCACGAGCCAGTGGGGCGCAGCGACGGGTCAATGTCCAACCATCTGGTGCTGACTGACCCCAACGTCGCTTATGTGAATATGGAAAGCCGGTTGGAGGCGGATATCGCCGTGGCCGCCGCTCGTCACCGGATCATGATTGCAGCCTATCTGAGCAAATGCCGGGGCTGAACTGGCCTGATGCCGGATCCATCAGGTGCAGCACCCCATCGCTGATCGCAAAAAATGCCCCCACCAGCCGCAGGGTCCCGGCTTCCTCCCGCGCCCTGACGCGGGGAAAGCTGCGCAAATGGGTGAGGCTGAGGCGCACAGCGGCATATTCCATTGCCCGCTGCGCCTCCGGCTGATCGATGTCGGGATGGGCAGCGGCCACGATCGCCCGCGCCGGGTCCAGCATGGCGATCCAATCCGCAATAAAGCCGCCTAGCCCCGGGGCATGGCCCGCCATGGTCTGGTGCAGCGCCGCGGAACAGCCGCCGCATTGGCCGTGGCCCAGCACCACGATCAGCTCGACCCCTAGGATTTCAGTAGCGAACTCGACCGCCGCCGACACCCCGTGATAGCCGGGCGCATCCTGATATGGCGGCACCAGGGCGGCGACGTTGCGGACCACAAACATCTCGCCCGGGCGGGTGTCAAAAATCTGAGCCGGCTCGACCCGGCTGTCGGAACAGCTGATCACCATCACCCGGGGCGACTGGCCGCCATGGTTCAGCGCGTCGAACCGGGCCTTTTCCCGGGCATAGACGGTGCGGCGAAACCGGCGATAGCCCGCCAGCATTGCGTCAAGTTCGTCGCTCAAAAGCGCGCACCCCGCACCACCTCAACCTCGCCGATGGTGAGCAGCAGCCGGTGGCTGTCGAGCAGCCCGGCCAGCCGGTCCGTCAGGTCCGCCGCCCGCTTGGCCGATGCGATCATCAGGATGATGGTTTTCGACTCCGCCGCCGTCACATCGTCGCGCTGCCACCGCCCGTCGCGTCCGCCGCCGCCTTCGACCCTGATCAGGCTCCAGCCGCTGATGCCGCTGGCATGGGCATGGCCGGTGATCAGGCTGACCAGCGGGGTGTCGGCCAATATCTCGATCCGCTTGCGGGTGACCGTTTCAATCATCGCTCATCCTATCGCCCTGGCCAGCGCCGTCATGATGCTGATGCCAAAAATGATGTTGAAGGGAAAGCTGATGCCCAGCGACATCGCCAGATACAGGCCGGGGTCCGCATCGGGCAAGGCCAGCCGCATGGCCGCGGGCACCGCGATATAGCTGGCGCTGCCGCACAAAATGCCCAGCGCCGCCGCCGAGGCGACATCCAGCCCGATCAGCGTGCCGATGACGGTGCCAATCGTGCCGTTGATCAGCGGCAGCGCCACCGCCAGCCCCGCCAGCCGCACCGTCAGCTTGCGCGATTGCGCCAGCCGCCGCGCCGCAACCAGCCCCATGTCGAGCAGGAACAGGCACAATATGCCGCGAAACCCAATGTCAAACACTGGTTGGATGGATTTGAAGCCATCGGCCCCGGCAATCATGCCAATGACAAATGCCCCCACCAACAGCACCACCGACGCATTGGTCAGCACCTCGTGCCACACGCCGGAGGTTGCCCCCGGGCTTTGCGCCGCGCCGCGCCGCGCCAGCAACAGGCCGCTGACAATCGCCGGGGTTTCCATCACCGCCAGCACCGCAACCATATAGGCCGCTGGCGGCAGCGCCTGCCCCGTTAATATCTCCGCCGCCGTCACATAGGTCACGACGCTGACCGAGCCATAATGGGCGGCGACCGCCCCGGCGTCCACCCGGCCCAGCCGACCGATTTTGGTGAGCAAGGCAAAGGCCAGAAACGGCAACACAAAACTGAGCACCAGCCCCGCTGCGGCCGCCGCCAGCAAATCGGGGGTGAAACCGGATTTGGCGACCTCGACCCCGCCTTTCAGGCCAATTGCGACCATCAGATAGATGGACATCGCCTTGCCAAAGGCCTCTGGCACCGAAAGGTCGGACCGCAGCAGCGCCGCCGCAAACCCCAGCAGGAAGAACAGGATCACGGGCGAGGTCAAAGTGTCGATGATCATCGCTGGCTCCGCCGCCCTGATGGCTTGGCGCTGCCCTAAGCTGCGTTCCGATGGTTGGCAAGAAATGCAGATGCGGTTATGGCGGCATCATGACCAGCCTCGCCCCTGAACCCGTCCCCGTCCGTCAGCGCAAACCCGACTGGATCCGGGTCAAGGCCCCCACCAGCCCCGGCTATCATGAGACGCGCAAATTGATGCGCGATCTGGGGCTGGCGACTGTGTGTGAGGAGGCGGCGTGCCCCAATATCGGCGAATGCTGGACCAAGAAGCACGCCACGGTGATGATCCTGGGCGACACCTGCACCCGCGCATGCGCCTTTTGCAATGTGAAGACCGGGATGCCGCGCGCGGTGGACGTGATGGAGCCGGAAAATGTGGCGATTGCGGCGGCGAAAATGGGCCTGTCGCACATTGTCATCACCTCGGTTGACCGCGATGACCTGCCCGACGGCGGGGCCAGCCAATTTGTGAAGGTGATTGCGGCGCTGCGCCGGGAAACCCCGGCGACCACGATTGAAATCCTGACCCCCGATTTTCGCAACAAGCCCGACAGCGCGGTGGCCAGCATTGTCGATGCGCGCCCCGATGTCTATAACCACAATCTGGAAACCGTGCCCCGCCTCTATCCCACCATTCGCCCCGGCGCGCGCTATTATGCCTCGCTCCGCCTGCTGGAACAGGTCAAACGGCGCGATCCGTCGATTTTCACCAAATCCGGCATCATGCTGGGGCTGGGGGAAGAGCGGCTGGAGGTGCACCAGGTGATGGACGATATGCGCAGCGCCGATGTCGATTTTCTGACCATGGGCCAATATCTTCAGCCCACTCCGCGTCACGCGAAAGTGGCGGAATTTGTCACCCCCGCCGGATTTGACAGCTTTGCCCAGATTGCCCGGGCCAAGGGATTTTTGCAGGTGGCGTCATCGCCGCTGACCCGGTCGAGCTATCATGCCGGCGAAGATTTTGCCGAGATGCGCGCGGCGCGGGAGGTGAAATTGGCGCGGGCGGGCGCGGGATAGGCCGCAATGCCGCGCCACACCGAAACGCGGGTGCTGCCTTACACACCGGCGCAAATGTTCGACATGGTGGCGGACGTGGGCCGCTATCCCGAATTTTTGCCATGGGTGATGGCCATGCGGGTGCGCAGCGACGCGGCGCACGAAAGCGTGGCCGATATGATCGTGGGGTTCAAGGGGCTGCGCGAGACATTTTCATCGCGGGTCATCAAACAGCGGCCAGACCGGGTGGCGGTGGAATATCTGGACGGGCCGATGCGTTATTTGTCGAATGAATGGCAGTTTTCTGCCGTTGGCGCGGGCGAATGCCGGGTGGATTTCATGGTGGATTTTGCCTTTCGCTCCACCATGTTTGAACGGCTGGCCGGGCAATTGTTCGACCGGGCGCTGCGCAAGATGATCGGCGCATTTGAACAGCGCGCCGCCGCCCTTTATGGCGCGGCCAATTCCATGTCCGCGCCGGGGTCCAGCCCGATCATCGCCCCATCAGGCTGAAGCAGGCGCAGCGCAAACAGGGTCGCGGCGCGGCGGATGGCGGCGCGGTCGGTGGACTGGAAAAACACCCGCTGTGCCGCGACATTTTCGCCGTCACCGCCGCGTTCGGCCCGCGCGAAAATGACCAGCCCCACCGGCTTGCGCTCCGTCCCGCCGCCCGGGCCCGCCACGCCGGTAATCGCCACCGCCACGTCCGCGCCGCTGGCCGCCAAGGCACCCCGCGCCATCGCCCACGCACAGGCCAGCGACACCGCGCCATAGGTTTCGATCAAATCGGCATCGACGCCCAGCGCCTGTTGCTTGGCGGCATTGCTATAGGTCACAAAGCCGCTGTGCACCACGTCGGATGATCCGGGCAGGTCGGTCAGCGCCGCGCACACCATCCCCCCGGTGCAGCTTTCCGCCACCGCCACCGTCCGCCCGGCGGCGCGGTTGCCATCCAGCACCACGCCCGCCGCAGCGGCGATTTCAGGGTCAGCAGTCAGCATCAGCAGGGCAGGGCCATCGCGCGGTCAGTCCATCAATTCCAGCGTCGCCATTGCCTGCGCCGCAATGCCTTCCCGGCGGCCAGCAAAGCCCAGCCCTTCGGTCGTGGTCGCCTTGATACTAATCCGGCTGGGCGCAATGGCAATCAGTTCCGCAATCCGGGCGCGCATCGCGGCGCGGTGGGGCCCGATTTTGGGGGCCTCGGCAATGATGGTGAGGTCAATATGGCTGATCTCACCGCCCGCCTGCCGCACCCGCTGGGCCGCAAAGGCCAGAAATTGGCCCGACGCCGCGCCGCGCCATTGGGGGTCGGTCGGCGGAAAATGCTGACCAATATCGCCATCGCCCAGCGCGCCCAGAATCGCGTCGGTAATGGCGTGCAACGCGACATCGGCATCGCTGTGGCCACTCAGCCCGTGGCTGTGAGGGATGTTCAGCCCGCCCAGCCACAATGGCTTGCCGGCCACCAGCCGGTGCACATCATAGCCGCTGCCCACGGCCATCCGGCGGCGCGGCGGAGCAGGAACCAGCAATGCCGCCAAAATTGCCAGATCGCTGGCATAGGTCAATTTGTGCAGCCGGGCATCGCCCGCCACCACCGCCACCGCCTCGCCCAGCGCCCGGACCATCTGGGCATCGTCGGTCGCCATGGCAGTCCCCCATGCGGCATGGGCGCGGCGCAGGGCCGCGCAGACAAAGGCCTGGGGCGTTTGCACCGCGCCCAGCCCGTCGCGGGCCACCGTGTCCGCCGCCACTCCGCCCGCATGGCGCACCAGCGTGTCCGAAAGTGGCACCACCGGAATCGCCGCCGCCGCGCCGTCCGCCAGTGCGCTGAGCAACCGGGCGACCACCGCGCCATCCACGCCGGGCCGGGCGCTGTCATGCACCAGCACCGGCGCAACGTCCGGCCAGTCGGCCAGTGCCGCCAGACCGCTGGCCACCGATGCCTGGCGGCTGGCCCCCGGCGCGGCACTGGCGATGGCGACCCCCGGCGGCAGCGCCGCTGCGCCGCGCCACTCGGCCACCATCCCCGCCACCGTGTCATCGCCAACAACCACCAGGCGTGCCAGCCCCGGCATCGCAGTCAGCGCCCCAAGGCTCCACCACAAGACCGGGCGGCCGCCCAGCAGCGCCGCCTGCTTTGGCACCGCCAGGCCCGCGCGCGCACCCACGCCGCCCGCCAGCAGAATCACCGCGAACCGCGCCGGGGCAAGGGGGGGGATGGCAGAGGAGGGGGCGGGGTCCGCGATGCGCATCCCCTGCTCATAGTCCGGGCGGTGGTTGCAGAAAAGTGGCAACATGGCTAATTGGCCGTGCCTGTTTTTTGGGCAATGTTTGGACCTGCCCGCCATGATCGCACCCGCCACGCCCATCCTGCCACTCCGGCCCATCACCATCGGCCCGCTGACCATATCGGAGCCGGTGATTTTGGCCCCGATGACCGGCGTGACCGACATGCCGTTTCGCACCTTGGTCCGGCAGTTCGGCTCTGGGCTGAATGTGACCGAGATGATCGCATCGCCCGCGATGATCCGTCAGACCCGGCAATCGCTGCAAAAGGCAGCATGGGCGGCGGCGGAGGAACCGGTGTCGATGCAATTGGCCGGTTGCAATCCCGACGAAATGGCCGATGCCGCCCGGCTGAACCAGGATCGCGGCGCCGCGATTATCGACATCAACATGGGGTGTCCGGTTAAAAAGGTGGTCAACGGCGATGCTGGATCGGCGTTGATGCGCGACTTGCCACTGGCCGCCCGGTTGATCGCGGCCACGGTGAAGGCAGTGTCGGTGCCGGTGACCGTAAAAATGCGGATGGGCTGGGACGATGCCAGCCTGAACGCGCCGGAACTGGCCCATATCGCCGAGGATCTGGGGGCGCGGCTGATTACCGTTCATGGCCGCACCCGCTGTCAAATGTATCGCGGCAGCGCCGATTGGCGCTTTGTTGCCCGGGTAAAGGCGGCGGTCAAAGTCCCGGTGATCGTGAATGGCGACATTTGTTCGGTTGATGATGCGCGCACCGCGCTGGCGCAGAGCGGCGCGGACGGGGTGATGATCGGGCGGGGGGCCTATGGCCGCCCGTGGCTGCTGGCACAGGTGATGGACGATCTGGCCGGGCGCAACGTGCGCCCCGACCCCGATCTGGCCGCGCAATATGCGATGATCGTCGAGCATTACCACGCGATGATCGCCCATTATGGCGAAATGACCGGGGTGAATATGGCCCGCAAACATCTGGGCTGGTATACCAAAGGGCTGGCCGGTTCGGCGGAGTTTCGCAACCGGGTCAATTTCATTCCGGCCAGCCGCGACGTCCTGGCCGCACTGGATGGTTTTTACGCGCCGTTGATCGACGGCCAGATCGAGCGGCAGGCGGCCTGATGGCGCATGGCGCCTCCCAATTGGCCGATCCTGCGCCGATTTTGGCTGCGCTGTCGGTGGCGGTCATTGTGACCGGTGATGATGACCGGGTTCGCTTTGTCAATCCAGCCGCCGAACAATTGTTCGACATGGGCAGCGCCTTGCTGATGAACCGGCGATTGGCCTCGATTTTTGGTCCCGGCTCTCCGGATCAACGCTGGGCGGATGCGCGCGACGAGCGGCGCTGGAGCGCCCATGACTGCTGGGTGGAAGTCGGCCATCGGCGGCTGTTGATGGCCGCGATGCATGTCGGCCCGTTCGGCCCACCGGGTTGGCGGGTGTGGAGCCTGCAACCGGCGGCGGACGGCGATGGTCATGCCCCCGGCAGTGCGGCGCAGCGGCTGCGCCCGGCGGCGGCGGCGGCGGCGATGCTGGCGCATGAAGTCAAAAATCCGCTGGCCGGGATCCGGGGCGCGGCCCAGTTGATCGCCCGCCAAAGCGGCGGCGGTCACCAGCGGATGACCGATCTGATCTGTGCGGAGGTCGACCGGATCGCCAGCTTGATCGACCGCATGCAGAATCTGTCGCGCACCTCGCCGCCCGCCTGTGCGCCAATCAACATCTATCCCGCGATCCACCAGGCGCGCGACGTCGTGCGGGCCGCGCATGGCAAGGCAATCCGGATTGTTGACAGCTTTGATCCCTCGCTGCCGACCGCTCAGGCCAATCATGACGCGCTGGTCCAGGTCGTCCTCAATCTGCTGCAAAATGCCGCCGATGCCGTGCTGGGCCAGCCAGATGCTGAAATCCGCCTTGCCGCCGGCTTCCGTCCCGGTTTGGCGCTGGGCAGCAGTGGCGGACGCCCCATCCCGGTGCCGATTCAAATCAGCATCAGCGACAATGGGCCCGGCATCGACCCGGCGATTGCCGATTCCCTGTTCGACGCCTTTGTCACCACCAAACGCGATGGCCATGGGCTGGGGCTGGCGGTGGTCGCCCGATTGGTCCAGGATATGGGCGGCATGGTCCAGCACCGGCGCAGCGATGGCTGGACCCGCTTTCGCCTCTATCTGCCGGTGGCCCCAGCCGTGCCCAGCCCGGAGCCACGGCCATGACCTCAACCATCCTGCTGGTCGAGGATGACGCCGCGATTGCGCTGGTCATTTCCGAAACACTGGCGGAACTGGGTCACCGGGTCGAGGCGGTGGCCAGCCTTGGCGAGCGTGACCGCTGGCTGGCAAACCAGCGCGCCGATGTGATGATTACCGACGTCATCCTGCCTGATGGGGATGCGCTGAACGCCTTGCCATCTGCTGCCGCGCACAGCGGCCCGGTCATCGTGCTGTCGGCGCAAAATTCGCTCGATACGGCGGTGCGGGCGGCGGCGGAGGGCAGTTTTGACTATCTGCCCAAGCCGTTTGATCTTGACGAACTCGTGGACTGTGTGACGGCAGCGATTGCCACAGCGGCGGCCCCGCCGCTTGATCCGGCCAAGCTGCCCGCCATCCCCAATCCGGCAATCAACCATGGGCTGGTCGGCCGATCGGCGGCGATGCAAAAAGTCTATCGCACCATCGCCCGCCTGTCGTCAAACGATCTGGCGGTGCTGATTTTCGGCGAATCCGGCACCGGCAAAGAGGTCGCAGCCCGGGCCATTCACCACACCGGCAAACGCCGGGGCGGGCCGTTTGTGGCGGTAAATATGGCCGCCATTCCGCGCGATCTGATCGAGGCCGAGCTGTTTGGCCACGAAAAGGGCGCCTTTACCGGGGCGCATATGCGCGGCATTGGCCGGTTTGAACAGGCGGCGGGCGGGACGTTGTTTCTGGACGAAATTGGCGACATGCCGATGGAAGCCCAGACCCGGCTGCTGCGGGTGCTGCAAAGCGGGGAATATGGCCGGGTTGGCGGGCAAGCGGTGCTGCGCGCCGATGTGCGGATCTTGGCGGCAACCCACCGCGATCTGGCCGCGCTGGTGGCGGCGGGCGGCTTTCGCGAGGATTTATATTTCCGGCTGAACGTCATTCCACTGCATTTGCCGCCGCTGCGAACGCGGGCCGATGATATTCCCGCACTCGCTGAATCATTCATGGCACAGGGCCGGGCCGACGGGCTGGCGGCCAAGCAATTCACTCCTGCCGCCATGGCCCGGCTGGCCCGCCACGGCTGGCCGGGCAATGTCCGCGAATTGGGCAATGTGGTCCAGCGACTCGCCGTGATGGTGCGCGGCGCGGTGGTCGCCGACGATGACGTCGCCGCAGTCTTGCGAGGGACCGCCGGGGCCAGCGATGCCGCGCCAGCATCCCGAGAAATGCTGGACGCTGCCATCGCCGCCGAGCTGGCGCAGTTGCTGGCGGACAACCCGCAGCGCGGCGATCTTCACGCGCGGATTTCGGCGGCGGTTGACCGGGTGATGATCGGCCGGGTGCTGGACGCCAATGGCGGCAATCAACTGGCCAGCGCGCGGCAATTGGGGATTAACCGCAACACGCTGCGCAAACGGCTGGCCGAATTGGCTTTGGTGCCGCCGCGCGGGTAGGCGAGGCCGCTGATGGCTGCCCGCAATTATTGTGTTTTTTTTGCCACAGTTTAGCCGTATCTGTGCAACAATGCAGCGCATGGCAATTTTGCGGGAACAATTTGGTGGCGTCCGGTCGCGCCTGAAGCCGCAAGGGGCGGGGGTTCAGCGCAGCGGATTGGCGCTGGAGGCGGCGATGCTGGTGGTGATGCTGGCGATTGCGGCGGCCACCTATGCCTATGTCGATGGCCAGCGGGTCGATGACCGGCTGCTGACCCCGGTGATGGTGGCGGCAATCATGGTGGCCAATCTGGTGCCGGCCATGGCGCTGGTGGTCATGATCGGCAGCCGCATCGCCCGTGCCCGCGCCGAACGGACGATGGACGGCGGCAATGGCCGGTTGCACATCCGGCTGGTCGGGCTGTTTTCGCTGACGTCGGCGGTGCCGACCCTGTTGGTGGCGATTTTTGCCTCGCTGCTGTTTCAGCTTGGGGTGGATTTCTGGTTTTCCGACCGGTCGCGCGGGATGTTCGAAAATGCCGCCGAATTGGCCGAAGGCTATTATCAGGAAAACCAGCGCGAGGTCGGCGCCAATGCGGTTGCCATGGCATCGGACCTGCGCAGTGCGCTGACGCGGGTGGACCTCGATAATCCGGCATTTTCCGACTATTATCTGCAACAGGTGGTCGTTCGCAATCTCAATGGATCGGCCATTGTCGAAATTGGCCGTGATGGGGTGGCCCGCACCCCGGCGCTGGTCGACCCGGATAACCGCAGTGCGGATTCGCGGATTTCGCCCGCAACATTGGCGCGGCTGGATGCTGGCGAGGCAGTGGTGGTCGCCCGGCGCGGCGACCGAATTGAGGCGGCGACCCGGCTTGACGCTGCCCGCCGCGTTTATCTCTATGTGTCGCGCGACAGCCAGGTGCTGGGCCTGCAACAATTTCAGCGCGCCCAGACCGTGCTGCGCGATTATGACGGCCTGTCCGCCCAGTCGCGGCGGATGCAGTTGCAATTCAATCTGGCGCTGTATCTGGCCGCACTGGCACTGGTGTTGATCGCGGTGGCGGCAGCGATCATTGTGGCGGACCGGATTGTCCGCCCGCTCGGCAAATTGGCGGGTGCAGCCCGGACTGCGGCGGACGGCGATCTGTCGGTTCGGGTGGATCCCGGCATCCGGGGCGATGAAATTGCGGTGCTGGCCGAAGCGTTCAACAGCATGACGGTCAAATTGCAGGGCCAGACCCGCGCGCTGCTCCATGCCAACAATCAATTGGATGCCCGCCGGGCGTTTATGGAAACATTGTTGTCGGGTGTGTCAGCTGGGGTGATCTCGCTGGACAGCATGGGCCGCGTGCGGCTGGCCAATGCTGCGGCACAGGCGCTGCTGGCGACCGACGCCGGTGTCCTTGAGGGACAGCCGCTCAGCCAGTTCAGCCCGGAGTTGGCGGCACTGTGTGGCCCGGGCCGCCGTGAAGCGGTGCTGGCGCTCACGGCGCCGGGCGGCGAGGACATGGTCACGCTGGCGGCGAAGGCGGTGCCGCTGAATGACGGCCATGTGCTGACCTTTGAGGATATCACCCAGCAATTGAGCGACCAGCGCCGCGCAGCATGGTCCGACGTCGCTCGGCGAATTGCGCATGAGATTAAAAATCCGCTCACCCCCATTCAGCTTGCCGCCGAACGGCTGCAACGCCGCTTTGGCCACCAGGCTGGCGACGATGAACAGGTATTTCGCAAATTAACCGATACGATTGTTCGTCAGGTCAGCGATGTCCGCCGGATGGTCGATGAATTTTCCAGCTTTGCCCGGATGCCGGCCCCAACCTTTGGCGAGGAGGATCTGGTCGATATCGTCAGCCGGTCGGCATTTCTGTTTGAGGTCGCTTATCCGGACATTGAATTTAGCCTTGATAAAGGCCCGGGCACCTTCCTGATGCAGTGCGACCAGCGCTTGTTGGCACAGGCATTCACGAACATCATCAAGAATGCCATGGAAGCGATTGTTGAAAAACGAACTGCTTCCGAAGATGATGCGGAAATTGGACGCATCGCCATTGGCATAAATGCCGACGATCCCGGCGAGGTGGTGGTCATGATCGATGACAATGGCATTGGGTTGCCGCCGCAACGCGACAGCATTGCCGAGCCATATATGACCACGCGCAAGGGCGGCACCGGGCTGGGGCTGGCGATTGTCAAGAAAATCATCGAGGATCATTTTGGCGAGATTGAATTTGCCGACTCCCCGCTGGGCGGAGCGCGGGTGACGGTGCGGTTGCGCCCGGGCCATTTGCTGGCGGGCCGCACCGGCGCGCTGCCGGACCATGATGCCGCCGGCATTGATGCCCGACCCGCCGCCGCTGAACCCGTCCCCGGCCGCATTCGCACCCACCCTCGCCCAACAGATGGACCCGATCATGCCGCTTGATATTCTGATCGTCGATGACGAGCCCGACATTTGCGATCTGGTCGCCGGGGTGATGCAGGATGAGGGCTTTGAGGCCCGATCTGCCACCAACAGCGACGATGCGCTGCTCGCGATCCGCCAGCGCCGCCCGTCGCTGGTTCTGCTCGATGTCTGGCTCCAGGGGTCGCGCCTGGATGGGTTGGGCCTGGTTGAGGCCATCAAGGCATTTGATGCCACGATTCCGATCATCGTCATTTCCGGCCATGGCGGCATCGATACGGCGGTGGCGGCAATCCGGCGCGGCGCATTTGACTTCATCGAAAAACCATTTGAATCCGCGCACTTGCTGCACCTTGTCCGGCGGGCGACCGAGACTGAGCAGCTCCGATCGGAAGTCGAGAGCCTGCGCGAACGGGCAGGGCAGGCGGACGAATTGCACGGGTCCAGCGCCGCCCTCAATCAGGTGCGGGCGACCTTGAAACGCGTGGCGGGGTCCGGCAGCCGGGTGCTGATTACCGGCGCGGCTGGCACCGGAAAGGAGGTGGCGGCGCGGGTGCTGCACGGTTGGAGCCCGCGGGCCACCGGGCCGTTTCGGGTCATCAGCTGTGCCTGCATGGACCCGGACACGGTGGAGCAGGAATTGTTCGGCATTGAGGACAGCAGCGGGGCAGTCCGCGCCGGGGTTATGGAGCAGGCGCATGGCGGGACCCTGTTTTTCGACGAAGTGGCGGACATGCCGCTGACCACCCAGGGCAAAATCCTGCGGGTGCTGACCGATCAATGTTTCACCCGGGTCGGCGGCAGCACCCAGATCAGGGTGGATGTCCGGATTGTGTCGAGCAGCGCGCGCGACTTGCTGGCCGCCATTGCTGACCGCCGGTTCCGCGAAGACCTGTATTACCGGCTGAATGTGGTGCCGGTGCATATCCCGGCGCTGCGGGAACGGCGCGACGATATTGAAGCGCTGAGCCGCCATTTTCTAAGCAAATTTGCGGGCGAACGCCGCTTGCCGCAACCCAATATCGCGCCGGACGCCAATGCCGCGCTGCTCGCCCATGATTGGCCGGGCAATGTGCGGGAATTGCGCAACGTCATCGAACGGGTGATGATTATCGCCCCCAGCAATCAGTTGCAGCAGATTGACGCGCATATGCTGCCCAGCGAGATATTAAACTATGGCGCTCGGGCAGTCAGCGGCAATGATCCCAATATGACATCGCCATTGAAGGAGGCGCGCGAGAATTTCGAGCGTGAATATCTGCGCGTCCAGATCCGGCGCTTTGCAGGCAATGTGTCGCGCACCGCCCAATTTGTGGGAATGGAACGCTCGGCGCTGCACCGCAAACTCAAGCTGCTTGGCCTCACCGATGGCCGCGATGATGGCGGATTTGCATAAATATCACCGGTCTCGCCGCTGGACCGCCACGCGCAAAGCGGTTATCCCGGTGCTGTCGCATCAAATCCCTCCCCATCAGGTCGACGGCGGCAACCATAGTCGCGCGGCCGCTATGCTTATGAACATGCGTCCAATAACAGGAGACAAATATGTCCGATAAATCAGCGAATCTTCAGGATTTTTTCCTGAACCAGCTCCGCAAGACCAAATCCCCGGTCACCATGTTTCTGGTGAAGGGGGTGAAGCTTCAGGGTGTCATCACCTGGTTCGACAATTTCTCGCTATTGCTGCGCCGCGATGGCCAGTCACAGCTTGTGTATAAACACGCGATTTCGACCATCATGCCCGCGCCGGGTTTTGCGCTGGAACTGCCCCCGTTGGTGGCCGCACCGCGCCAGAAATTGCTACAGGAAATCTTCCTGAACGCGGTCGCACAGGCGGGCGAGGCGGTGACGATGTTTTTGGTCAACGGCGTCATGCTGCAAGGGCGGATCGCAGGATTCGACCTGTTTTGTGTGGTATTGGAACGCGATCGGCAGGTGCAACTGGTTTACAAACACGCCATTTCAACGGTCCAGCCCAATGGCCCCATCAATTTGGGTCCGGATGAGCAAACCGCTGACGGGGATGGCCAGGATTGACCGAGCAGGCATCGTTGCGGGCGCTGATCGTGGTGCCCGGCTGGCGCGCGTTGGTCAATGGCCGCGATCTGGCGGCGCGCGGTGCGGAGGCGGAGGGTCTGGCCCGCGCCATCGGCCTGGATGTGCGCGGAACCTATCCGCTGACCCTGCGGCAACAGCGCGCCGCCACCTTGCTGGGCAATGGCCAGATCGCCGAACTGGCGGAGCGAATTGCCGAGGCTGAGGCGGAACTGGTGCTGATTGATGCCCCGCTGACCGCCATTCAACAGCGCAATCTGGAAACCGCCTGGGCGGTGAAGGTGATCGACCGCACCGGGCTGATTCTGGAGATTTTTGGCGAACGCGCCGTGTCCGCCGAAGGGCGCCTGCAAGTGGAATTGGCCCATCTGGATTATCAGGCCGGGCGGTTGGTGCGAAGCTGGACCCATTTGGAGCGGCAACGGGGTGGTTACGGCTTTCTGGGCGGGCCGGGCGAGACGCAGATTGAGGCCGACCGCCGGATGATCCGCACCCGGATCACAAGAATCAAGGCGCAACTTGATGAAAGCCGCCGCACCCGCGGCCTGCAACGCTCGCGGCGACAGCGCGCGCCGTGGCCGGTGATTGCGCTGGTTGGCTATACCAATGCCGGCAAATCCACCCTGTTTAACGCGCTGACCAACGCATCGGTGATGGCCAAGGACATGATGTTTGCCACGCTGGACCCGGCGATGCGGCACATCCGGCTGCCCGGCATCGACAAGGCAATTTTGTCGGACACGGTGGGCTTTGTCTCGAATCTGCCCACCGAATTGATCGCCGCTTTTCGCGCGACATTGGAAGAGGTGGCGACCGCCGATCTGATCATCCATGTTCGCGATATCAGCCACGCCGACACCGCCCAGCAATATGATGATGTCAACCAGATTCTGGGCAAATTGGGCATCCAGCCGGTGCCAGTAACGGCGGCGGCGGGCGATCATATGGTGGACGGGCAGGGCGAGACAGTGGGCCGGTCGGTGCCCGTGATTGAATTGTGGAACAAGGCCGACTTGCTGGACCCGGAACCGGCCAGCGATATCGCGGCGCAGGCGGCGCGGCGCGGCGGAGTGATGGTGACATCGGCGCTGGACCCGGGCGGGGTGAATGCCATCCGGACATTCATCGTCCGGGCGCTGACCATTTCCTATCAGGCGGCCGAGATTGCGTTGTCGCCCGCCCAAGGCGACGCACTGGCGTGGCTGCACGCCCACGGCCATGTCGAGCATTTGGCCGCGCTGGATGCCAGTGAACCAGCCGACGCCGCGACCCATATGACAGTGCGGCTGGCGGCGGCGGACTGGACCCGCTTTACCCGCCGCTGGCCGGACGCGTTCGTTCGGATGCTTTGACCGCGCGCCAATGATCTTCCAGTGTTTCCGGGGGCAAGCCCGCCAGATCACCGCCTGCCAACGCCTCGGCGGCCCGGAAACGGCGTTCAAATTTCCGGTTCGCGGCGGTCAGCGCCGCCTCGGGGTCAACGCCATGGTGGCGGGCCAGATTGACGGCAGAGAAGAGCAGATCGCCGAGTTCGTCGGCGCGTTCGCCCGGCGTGACAGCAGCATCAAATTCGGCCAATTCTTCGGCCAGTTTGGCGCGCGGGCCAGCGGTATCGGGCCAGTCAAAGCCCACCCGCGCCGCACGCCGCTGCAACTTTTCGGCACGGATCAGCGCGGGCAGGGCAATTGCCACCCCGTCAATTGCGCTGGGCGCAGCGGCCGATTTGGCCCGGCGCTCCGCCTGTTTGATCTCCTCCCACGCCGCCTTGATGCTGTCGGTGGATTGGCTTGACGCATCCGGACCGAAAATATGCGGATGGCGGCGGACCATTTTGGCAGCGACCGCCCGGGCAACATCGTCAAAGGTAAACAGACCCTGGTCCGCGCCAATCTGGCTATGAAACACGACCTGAAGCAACAAATCGCCGAGTTCATCCACCAGCGCCGCCATGTCGCCGCTGGCAATGGCGTCCGCGACTTCATAGGCCTCCTCGATGGTGAAGGGCGCGATGCTGGCAAAATCCTGAGCCAAATCCCACGCACAACCCGCTGCCGGATCGCGCAGTCGCGCCATGACGGCGAGCAGTTCGGTGATCGGGCTGGCCGGATGCGCGGCGCCGCTGGGGGCGGATGGCTGGGGGGGCGCGGCGGATGGCATGGCTAATTCCGATAATATATATTATGTTAAACTAGACAGGATGAGAGATGACCGGGCAATGGTTGTCCGGTCGGATGGCGCGGGCAATTCCCGGTCTGGATCAGCGCCGCGCCACGATTGAAACGCACTCACCGCCACAAACGCCAGCGCAAAAATTGCCACCCACGCCAGCGCCATTTTGGCCATCATGCCAAGCGGCAACCGGCGCGCCGCCAGGGCGCTGCCGACCAAGGCGAAGGCCCCGGCAAACCAGACAAGTTGGACCCAGTCCACCACAGTCTCCCTATTCAACCCAATTCGATCACCATGCCGTCATATCCCGGCTCGACATGGCTGGGCAATTCATCCAGCAACTGGTCATAATCCATGCTGTTGTCCATGTGGGTCAGCACCGCCCGGCGCGCGCCGCTGCGGGCCACACCGTCCAAAGACATAGCCAGATGCGGATGCGTCGGGTGCGGCTCGCGGCGCAGCGCGTCGATCACCAACAGGTCAACGCCGGTGAAAAATTGGACCATGTCGCTGGTAAAATCAGAAAAATCAGTGGCATATCCAATCGTTTTCACACCATCTGAAAAGCGCAGGCCAGAGGTCTGGCCGGGACCATGCGGCATTTCCAGCGCCTCGACCTCCAGCGGACCCATGCGTTGCCGGTCCTGTAACGGCTGGGCGTCGACCAGCGGCGGATAATGGCTGCTGCCGTGAAAGGCATAGTCAAACCTGGCCGCCAATATGTCCAGCACCGGCTGGCGGGCATAGGCCAGCACCGGGCGGCGCAGCATGATCGCCATTTGCCGCAGGTCATCCAGCCCATGGCAATGATCGGCATGTTCGTGGGTCCAGATCACGGCGTCCACCGGACCGACCCGGGCGCGCAGCATCTGCAACCGCAATTCCGGACTGGTATCAACCAGAATGTGATACCCGCCGAGGCTGACCAGAATCGACGACCGCATTCGGGCGTTGCGGGGATTTTCAGGGTCACACGCGCCCCAGTCATTGCCGATCCGCGGCACGCCGGTCGAGGTGCCGCAGCCCAAGATCTGGACCTTCATGACGTCATGCCGCCGGATGCTTTGGGAAACAAACGGAAGAAATTGGCGCTGGTCTGCGCGGCGAGGTCAGCCAGGGACACGCCGCGCAGCTTGGCCAGAAAGGCAGCGGTGTCGGCCACAAATGCCGGCTCGCCAAGCTTGCCCCGGTGCGGAACCGGGGCCAGAAATGGCGCATCGGTTTCAACCAATAGCCGATCGGCGGGCAGCCATTGCGCCGTTGCCTGCAGCGCCGCCGCATTTTTGAAGGTGACGATGCCCGACAGCGAGATATACAGGCCCAAATCCAGTGCCGTGCGGGCGAATTCGTCGCTGGCGGTGAAACAGTGGATAACGCCGCGAAACGGCCCGGCGGCCATCTCGTCGGCCAATATGGCCGCCGTATCCGCCTCCGCATCGCGGGTGTGGACGATGATCGGCAAGCCAGTGGTGCGCGCGGCGATGATATGAGCGCGGAAACTATCCTGTTGCCGCCGACGGTCACTCTTGTCGTAATAATAATCCAGCCCGGTTTCGCCAATCGCCACGACCCGGGGATGGGCAGCGCGGGCGATCAGCCGCGCCGCGTCCACCGCTGGGTGAGTGTCGGCATCATGGGGGTGGATGCCCACGCTGGCCCAGATGTCGGCATTGGCGGTCGCCGCCGCCAGCACATCATCCCATTCGGCTTCGCGAGTGGCGATGTTGAGCATCCCGGTCACCCCCCGCGCCCGCGCCCGGGCCAGAGCTGCACCCTGTTGCTCGACCAATCCGGCGTAGTTCAGGTGGCAATGGCTGTCGATCAGCATCAGCCCCCGCCCCCGGCCTGTTCCGGCAGGTCCAGCCGGGGAAACAGGCCAGCCGGCTGAGCCAGCCGATAGTCGCTCTCGGCCAGCGGGCTATACCAGTGGCTGGCAATGCCGCTGAAATTCCGCAGCTCTGGCGCGATCCCCATCGCATCCAGCAAGCGCGCCGCACTGCCAGGAATTACTGGCGAAATCGCCACGGCGAGCTGGGCAATGCAGATATACAGGGTCGCCAACACCGTTTCCATCCGCGCCGGATCAGTCTTTTTCATCGCCCATGGCGCCTCGGCATCAATATAGGCATTGCATGCGAACACCGCATTCAGCCAGGCATCAACCGCCTGGCTTAATGCCAGCCGGTCAATCGCCGCGCCAATTTCATCGCCGATCAGCGCCTGAAGCTGAGCGAACAGGGCGTTGTCGGCGGGGCTGTGACCGGAAATTGCGGGCAAATAACCGTCACAATTTTTGTAGATCAGGCTCAAGGTTCGCTGGGCCAAATTGCCAAAACTATTGGCCAAGTCCGCATTGCACCGGCCAACAATCGCCTCCGGGCTATAGCTGCCGTCCTGGCCAAAGCTGACCTCGCGCAACAGAAAATAGCGCAATTGATCAACACCAAATTGCACCGACAATGCAATTGGATCAACAACATTGCCCACGGACTTCGACATTTTCTCGCCACGCGCCAGCAAAAAGCCATGGCC
>DAIUBZ010000007.1:0-19351 GCA_036846445.1 Sphingopyxis sp.
CCTGAATCTCGCACGCCCGCTGCAACGCCCAATATTTCAAAAATGCCTCGGGCAGTGTCCGCCCCATCACCACCGGGCCATGGTTTTTCAGCATCATCACCCGCTTGTCGCCCAGCGACGCGAGCAGCCGCGCTCCCTCCTCGTCACGCACCGTTACCCCTTCAAAATCATGATAGGCGATCTGGCCGATGAAGTTGCAGGCATAAAAATTCACCGGCCGCAGCCCGCCGACCGCACTGCACACTGCCATGGTTGCGGTTGTGTGGGTGTGGATGATGGCGTGGGCATCATCCAGGGCGCGGTGGAACAGGCTGTGCTGAACAAAACCGGCCCGGTTGACGTGCCACGGATTGGCCGGGTCCAATTTGTTGCCGTCGATGTCAACCTTCACCAGGCTGGATGCGGTCACTTCGGAAAAATGCATGCCAAAGGGGTTGATCAGAAATGCCCCATCCTGATCCGGCAATTTGACGGTGATGTGGTTGTAAATCATCTCGTCCCAGCCCAGCATGGCAAAGATGCGGTAACAGGCGGCTAGTTCCAGCCGGGCGGCGCGCTCGGCGTCGCTGACCCCCGGGGCTGAGCGGGTGGGTGAAATGGTGGCCATGGCGATGTCCTTCTCGGTTATCCTCTCATCCGGGTGGCGGTGATGCCACAAGCGGCGGCCATCCGGCAAGAGCGGGCCGCCGGCGCGGATATTGGCGCTTGCGCCGCTGGCGCTGATGGAGTATCGGCCTAGCCAACGGCAGACCCGCGCCCCGTGCGATTCAGCCAATTGTGACAATCACCGGATTGGTGCAGCCAGCCTAATGGTTTGCGCCAGTCCTGTTTTCGCATCAGGAGTTGGTACAGCTTATGCAAATCATCGTGCGTGATAACAATGTCGACCAAGCGCTGCGGGCCTTGAAGAAGAAGCTGCAACGCGAGGGCGTGTATCGCGAGATGAAGCTGCGCCGCCATTATGAAAAGCCCAGCGAAAAGCGCGCGCGTGAACATGCCGCCGCCATTCGCCGCGCCCGCAAGATGGACCGCAAGCGGATGGAGCGCGACGGCATCAAATAATCTGCTGATGGCCATATCATCAGCAAAGGGGTGCAGGACCAAAGGTTCTGCGCCCCTTTTTCATTTTCGGGGCTTTTTTGCGCTTTCGGGGCTATGGTGGCGGCTTGCGGCGAAAGCGGCTGGACCGGTGGCTGCCCATCGGCCTATAGGGCGCAGCAGCGATGAAATTGGGCCTCGCGGCCCGCAACAAGGATGGATGGATGAGCGTTACCACGGTTCCCCTGCGGCCAGTTGGCAAGGGCGGCATTGCGGTGGTCTGGCTGGGCGTGCTGGGCCTGATGGCGCTGGGTTTCTGGTTCGCGGTGCAGATGACGCCGCGTATTGGCTTTGAGACGGTGAAAGCGGGCGAGGGGCCAAGCCCCGGTCTGACTGATATTGCGCTGGTGAAATATGAGGGGCGGCTGACCAACGGCACCGTGTTTGACCAGGCGGATCAGGCGCCATTCCCGGTCGGTCAGGTCGTGCCGGGATTTACCAAGGCGCTGCAAAAAATGCAGAAGGGCGGTAAGTATAAGGTCACAATCCCGCCGACCCTTGGTTATGGCGCAAAGGCCAATGGCCCGATCCCCGCCAACAGCACGCTGATTTTTGATGTGGAATTGCTGGACTTCCGGTCAGAAGCCGAGGTGCGGGCCATGCAGCAGATGATGGAGCAGATGCGCGGAGCCGGGGCAGAGGGCGCGGCGCCGCCGCCGCCTGAGGCCCGCGAGGAACATAATCACAGCGCGCCCTGATCCGCCGCAGCCGCAGCGGCGGGGGGGGAGTTTGCGGGCGGAGCAACGGGGGCATGATCGCCCCGCGCCTTGCGCGCCGCATTTTTCTCCAGAAACACCTTGATCATCGCCACCGCCGGGTCGGCCAGCGCCAGCCCCAGCAGGCCGAACAGCGCGCCAAAAATGACCTGTGCCCCCAGCACCAGCGCGGGGGCGAGATCGACGGTGCGTTTGGCGATCATCGGCACGATGATGTTGCCATCGACGGTCTGGACCACAAAATAGACAAAGATGGTATACAGCCCGGCATCGACCCCGACCGAAAAGCCGACCAGCACCATCAATATTCCGGAAATCAGCGCGCCGATGTTGGGAATGAACACCAACAGGCCGGTAATGATCCCCAGCAAGGCCGCCATGGGAATGCCATAAGCGGCCAGCATGGCCCAGGTCGCCACCCCCTCGATCACCATGCCCAGCAACCGTCCGGCGATCAGGCGGCGCATGGTGAAGCCCATCGCCGCCGCCACCTGGTGAAAATGGTCCCGCCCGCTCAGTGGCACGAGCCACGCGACCCCGCGCTGATACAGCCGGGGTTCAATCGCGATATACATGCCCAGAATGAACATCAGGAACAGGGCGGTCAGCCCACCCACCACCGACGACACAATCGCTGCCGCTTGCCCCACTGACCCGGCGGCGTAGCTGACCAGGCCGGTCGGATCAAATTGCAGATCCGCCAGCCCGTTGGCGCGGGCGATGGCCAGCAGCCGCTCGACCTGAACCGTCAACGTCGCCTGCAGGGTTGCCGCCTGGGCCACCAATTGATCGCCCGCACTCACGAGCAGCCAGCCAAGCAGCAGCACCATCGTCACCAGGATCAGCCCCAGCCGCCAGCCCCGGCCAATCGGCAGCACCCGGCCAAGCAGCCGGGTGCCACCATCCAGCCCGGCGGCCAGCACAATTGCCCCGAATATCAGCAACAGCGGCTGGGCCAGCACCACCATCAGCGCCAGTCCCGCAACCATGCCCACCCACACCGCCGCCCGCTTGATTTCGGTGCGGATCAGCGGATCGCGAAACTCATTCGGCCCGGCGGACTGGGCGGCGGGTTCGGCCATGGCTATTGCTCCGGTTCGATCTTTGGTCGCAGACTGACCCCGGCGCGGCCCGCGCGCAAGCCGCTGATCCACGTCAGCGGATTGAACCAGCGCACGCTGCCATCGGTGGAATAAGCGATAAACTCTGCCCGGCCCGAAATCGCCTCAAACGGCACCGCACCGCCCAGCCCTTGCTGGGCGGTGGCGACCCGGCTGTCGGCACTGCCGTCGCGGTGATCGCCCAGCAGAAAATAATGGCCCGCCGGGACAAGAATTTCGGCAAAATCGTCGATCATATAGCCGGGGCCAAGGTCGATCGTGTCATAGCTCGCCCCGCCCGGCAGGGTTTCGCGGACAATCGGCACGTCCAGCCACCGCTGCCCCGCCGCATCGGTGCGCACCGGCACGGCGCTGGTGCCCAGATCGGGCAGATTGGCGTCGGCGGGGATGGGCAGCAGCGGTTGCACCGCGCGCTTCACCGCCACGCCGTTGATCGACAGCACCCCGCCGGCCATCGCCAGCCGGTCCCCGGGCAGGCCGACCACCCGCTTGATATAATCCACCCGCAGTTCGGGATGTTCCAGCACAACAATATCGCCGCGCGCGGGTGGGCGCGGCCAGATGCGGCCCGGCATCACCGGGGCAAGGTGAAAGCTGACCGAGGCATAGGACCAGCCATAGGGATATTTGCTGACCAGCAGCCGGTCGCCGCTGCGCAACAGCGGCATCATCGATCCGGACGGGATGTAAAAGGGCTTGGCCAGCACCGAATGGATGGCAAATACGACGACCAGAATCAGCAGCAATTCGCGCACGGTCGCGCCCAGCCCGCCCGCGCCACGCGGTTTTTCCGCCCGGCTCATGCGCCTGCTACCGCCTCGATAATCACAAAGGCCTGGGCAAAGGGGTGGTCGTCGGTCAGCGACACATGGATGCGCGGCGCATGGCCCGGCGGCATCAGCGCCGCCAGCCGCGCCGCCGCGCCGCCGGTCAGCGCCAGCGTCGGTGCGCCCGATGGCGCGTTCACCACGCCGATGTCGGACATATGGACCCCGCCGCGAAAGCCAGTGCCAACCGCCTTGGCAAAGGCCTCCTTGGCGGCGAACCGCTTGGCCAGCGTGCCGACTTTGGTGCCCGGGCGGGCAGCGGCGCGGGCGCGTTCGGCGGCGGTGAACACCCGCGCCTCAAACCGGGGGCCGTGACGGCTCAATACGCCCGCGATGCGGTCGATGTTGCACAGGTCGGACCCGATGCCGACGATCATGGCACGGCGCTCCAGCCCCGGGCTTCGTCCATCAGCGTCCGCATCCGCCCAATCGCGGCCTCCAACCCGATGAAAATTGCCTCACCCACCAGAAAATGGCCGATATTCAGCTCGCCAAGCTGGGGAATCGCGGCAATCGGCGCGACATTGGCAAAGGTCAGGCCGTGGCCCGCATGCGGTTCAATGCCATTCTTTGCCGCCAGCGCGGCGGCATCGGCAATCCGCGCCAGTTCAGCGGCCCGCGCCGCGCCCTCGCTGTGGGCAAAACGGCCGGTGTGAAATTCGACGATTGTTGCCCGCATCCGGGCGGCGGCGTCGATCTGGCGCGCGTCCGGTTCGACAAACAGGCTGGTACGAATGCCGGCATCATTCAGCGCCGCGACCATGGGCGCGAGCTGGTTGTGCAGCCCGGCGGCATCCAGCCCGCCCTCCGTGGTCCGCTCCTCGCGCTTTTCCGGCACGATACAGGCGGCATGGGGGCGGTGGCGCAGCGCGATGGCCAGCATTTCGGGCGTGGCGGCCATTTCCAGATTCACCGGCAAATCGGTGGCGGCCATCACCTGTTCAATGTCGGCGTCGCGAATGTGCCGCCGATCCTCGCGCAAATGGATGGTGATGCCGTCGCCGCCCGCGCTTGCGACAATGGCCGCGGCGCGGCGCGGACAGGGGTGATCGCCGCCCCGCGCGTTGCGGATCGTGGCGACATGGTCGATATTCACCCCCAGCCGCAACCGGGGTGGGCGGGCGTTCGCGTCCCGGATCATGCGGCAATTGCCCGGCTGCCTGGCTTGACCGCAGGCAGACGCGCCAGATCGGCGGGCACGTCACCGGGCGCAAAGGTGGGAAAGTTCAGCGCCAGCAACGGGTAAAATGGCACCCCCAAATCAGCCGCGCCCGCCGAGCGGTCGATCAGCGCGCTGGCCGCGATCACGTTGCCGCCCGCCGCCGCAATCGCCGCCATCGCCTCACGCGACGACAGGCCGGTGGTCACCACATCCTCGACCAACAGGATTTTCGCCCCGTCCGGAATGGCAAAGCCGCGCCGCAGTTCAAAAGTGCCGCTGGGCCGTTCGACAAACACCGCCGGGCGGGCAAGGGCGCGCCCGACCTCATGGCCGATGATGACTCCCCCCATTGCCGGCGAGGCCACCATGTCGATGCTGGCCCGCAGCTCGCGCGGAATGCCCGCCACCAGCGCCAGCGCCAGCCGCCCGGCGCGGTCGGCATCCATGAGCACCCGCGCCGATTGCAGATAATGGGCGCTGTGCCGCCCCGATGACAACAGAAAATGCCCCTCCAACAGCGCCCCGGCAGCGCGAAATTCACTCAATACATCGGCGTCGGTCATCATGATCTGCTCCGCTTGTTCGGTCGCTGGCTCGCGCGGCTTCGGCAAATGCCCCCTGCTGCGCCGCAGCAAAAATCGGCAGAAATGCAGATAGAGATGCTTGAGGCGTGCGGCAAGCCGCTCTATAAGGAAGACAGGCGGCCCCGGCGGTTGGGGGCGGATTTGTTCGCAGATGCGGAACCATCCCATCAAACCGGCGATTGTGATAGCATGGATTGCCGGGGCCGGCGTGGCGCTGGCAGGCACGAGGGAAATGATGTCCAGATTTGCGATGACGAAATGGGTGGGCGGCTTGGCAGCGGCGGCGTTGCTGGTGCTCGGCGGGCCAGGCGGCGGGGTTGCAACCGCACAGGATGCGCCGGTGGCCGCGCCAGTTCTGGCAGAACCGGTGCCCGCGCCAGTGAACATCCCGGTCCCCGCTGTTCCGTCCACGCCGGGCGCCGCGTCAGATGCGGCGACGGCGACTGAACCGGCGCTCGATTCGGCCTATGTGCCGATGAAGCCCACGCCCGGCATCGGCATGCCGGTGGACAAGGGCATGGATTTCCAGCCGCAGGCGACCAAGTTGGGTGAGCGCGCGAAATGGATTAACAATGCCATTCTGCTGCCGATCATCACGGTCATTTCGCTGTTTGTGCTGGGGCTGCTCGGTTGGGTGATCGTGCGTTATCGCGCCGCCCGCAACCCGGTGCCGTCAAAAACCACCCACAACACCACCATCGAAATCGTCTGGACGCTGGTGCCGGTGCTAATTCTGGTGGGCATTGCAATCCCGTCCATCGACCTGCTGGCCAAACAATATAAGCCCGCCGACGCTGACGCGGTGGTGGTCAAAGTCACGGGCTATCAGTGGAATTGGGGCTATGCCTATCCCGACCACGGCATTGACGAATATATCAGCAAGATGCTGGACAAGGATGCCGCAACCGACGCGGGCGAGCCGTATCTGTTGGCGGTGGACAACCGCATGGTGGTGCCAGTGGGGCAGCAGGTGAAGCTGATCATCACCGGCGGTGATGTCATCCACAGCTTTGCCGTGCCGTCGCTGTGGACCAAGATGGACGCGGTGCCGGGCCGGGCCAACGAAACCACCTTCACGATTGAAAAGCCCGGGGTCTATTATGGCCAATGCTCCGAATTGTGCGGGATTGACCATGGCTTTATGCCGATTGCGGTGGAAGCGCTGCCCAAGGATAAATTTGCCGCCTGGGTGCGGTCAAAGGGCGGGGCGCTGCCGGATGCGACCACCAAAACCGCCGCAGTGCCTGCTGCCGACCGTTCGCTGTAAGGATTGATTGAGCCATGTCTGAACTTGTTGCCCATGCTCCCGCTGGCCTTGCCGACGCGCATGACGACCATGACCACAAGCCCAGTTTCTTTGTTCGGTGGTTCATGTCCACCAACCACAAGGATATCGGCACCCTCTATCTGATTTTCGCGATCATCGCCGGGATCGTCGGCGGGGTGTTGTCGGGCATGATGCGGATGGAACTGGCGGAGCCAGGCATTCAATATCTGCCGGGCTGGGCCGCCGCGCTGGGCGGCGAATCCACCGAAGTGGCGGGCAAGCATTTCTGGAATGTGATGATCACTGCCCACGGCCTGATCATGGTGTTTTTCATGGTCATGCCGGCAATTATCGGCGGCTTTGGCAACTGGTTTGTCCCGATCATGATCGGCGCGCCGGACATGGCGTTTCCGCGCATGAACAATGTCAGCTTCTGGCTGACCGCGGTGGCGTTTGTGATGCTGGTCGGGTCGATGTTTGTGCCCGGCGGCGCGGGCGGTCTGGGCGCAGGCACCGGGTGGACCGTTTACGCACCGCTGTCGACCAGCGGGTCGCCGGGGCCAGCGGTTGATATGGCAATTTTCTCGCTCCATTTGGCGGGTGCCGCCTCGATTTTGGGCGCGGTCAATTTCATCACCACCATTTTCAACATGCGTGCGCCGGGTATGACCCTGCACAAAATGCCGCTGTTTGTCTGGTCGGTGCTGGTGACGGCGTTCCTGCTGCTCCTGGCGCTGCCGGTGCTGGCGGCCGCGATCACCATGTTGCTGACTGACCGCAATTTTGGCACGACCTTCTTTGATGCAGCGGGCGGCGGCGATCCGGTGTTGTACCAGCATCTGTTCTGGTTTTTCGGCCACCCGGAAGTGTATATCATGATCCTGCCGGGCTTTGGTATCGTCAGCCAGATTGTCTCGACCTTCAGCCGCAAGCCGATTTTTGGCTATCTCGGCATGGCCTATGCCATGGTGGCGATCGGGGTGATCGGCTTTGTCGTGTGGGCGCACCACATGTTCACCGTTGGCCTGAGCGTGAACCTGAAAATGTATTTCACCGCCGCCACGATGGTGATTGCGGTGCCAACCGGCATCAAGATTTTCAGTTGGATTGCGACCATGTGGGGCGGGTCATTGTCGTATAAGACGCCGATGGTGTGGTCGTTGGGCTTCATCTTCATGTTCACTGTCGGCGGGGTGACTGGGGTGGTGCTGGCCAATGGCGGCATCGACACGGCGCTGCACGACACCTATTATGTCGTGGCCCATTTCCACTATGTGTTGTCGCTGGGTGCGGTTTTCTCGCTGTTCGCGGGTTTCTATTACTGGTTCCCGAAAATGTCCGGGCGGATGTATAGCGAATTTCTGGGCCAGTTGCATTTCTGGGTGTTTTTCATCGGCGTGAACATCCTGTTCTTCCCCATGCACTTCCTGGGGCAACAGGGGATGCCGCGCCGCTACCCCGACTATCCGGAAGCCTTTGCCTATTGGAACCACATCGCCACCACCTATGGGTACAGCCTGATGGCGATCGGCGTGCTGATCTTCTTTGTGAACATCGGTTGGGCGCTGATGGCGGGCCGCAAGGCTGGGGCCAATCCGTGGGGCGAGGGCGCAACGACGCTGGAATGGACGCTGTCCAGCCCGCCGCCGTTCCACCAGTTCAACACCCTGCCGCGCATTGCCTAAGGCACAGGCCAGCGGCGGCGCGGGGTTCGCCTCGCCCGCAGTTGGCCCGGCCGGTTGGTTGGACCGAAGATGCAAACCCTGACTCACTCCAGCAACAGCCTGCCGGCGGATTGGCGTGACCTGCTGGCGCTGACCAAGCCCCGGGTCATGTCGCTGGTGGTGTTTACCGCGCTGTGCGGCCTGCTGGCGGCGCCCGGAACGGTGCATCCGGTGCTGGGATTTGCCGCCATCCTCGCGATCGCGCTGGGCGCGGGTGCATCCGGGGCGTTGAATCAATGGATTGAGGTCGAGATTGACGCCAAGATGGCGCGGACCGCCGCCCGTCCGTTGCCCGCCGGGCGGATGGAACGGGACACTGCGCTCCATTTTGGCGTGGGTTTGGCTGCTTTTTCCGTGTTGTTGCTCGGGGTCGCGGCGAACTGGCTGGCGGCGGCGGTGCTGGCGGTGTCGATCCTGTTTTATGTGTTCATTTATACGATCTGGCTGAAACCGCGCACGCCCCAGAATATTGTGATCGGCGGCGCAGCAGGGGCGTTTCCCCCGTTGATCGGTTGGGCGGCGGCGACCGGTGAATTTGCGGCTCTGCCGATCTGGTTGTTTTTGCTGATTTTTTTGTGGACGCCGCCGCATTTTTGGGCGCTGGCTCTGTTTATGCGGTCGGATTACGCCGCTGCCAACATCCCGATGCTGCCCGTGGTGGCGGGGGAACGGGTAACGCGGCGGCATATTTTTGGCTACACTCTGGTCATGGCGGCGGCGGCGATGGCCCCGTGGGCGCTGGGGTTGGTTGGCGCCATTTATGGCGCGGCGGCGGCGGTGCTGAACCTGCTGTTCGTGGTGCTGGCGGCCCAGGTGGGGCTGCGCACCAGCGCTGGCTCTGCCGACAAGATGCGCCCGGAAAAACGCTTGTTCGCCTTTTCAATCCTCTATTTGTTTGCGATATTTGCAGCCGTGGTCGCCGATCGCTGGGTGGCGGCATGAGTGCCCCATTTGACGAGGGCGAGTTCCGCCGCCGCCAGCGGGCGCGGGCCAATCTGACTGGCTGGATTTTACTGGGGTTGGTGGTGTTGTTTTTTCTGATCACCGTGGCAAAATTGGGATTGGCTGAATGATATTGACTGCAAATCAGCGCACAGCCGGGTCCGCCGCTGCTCTGGCCCTGTTCATGGTCGGGCTCGGCTTTGCCGCCGTGCCGCTTTATGACATGTTTTGCCGGGTCACCGGCTTTGGCGGGACCACCCAGCGCTTTGATGCCGTGGCCAATGCCGCCACGCCAAAGGTGCTGGACGAGACAATTTTTGTGCGGTTCGACGCCAATAAGGACCGCGCTCTGCCATGGTCGTTCCGGCCAGAGGAGAATCGGCAAAAGGTGAACATCGGCGCGCGGGAAATGGCGATTTATCTGGCCGAGAATAAATCCACCAGTCCGGTGCGGGGGATTGCCAGCTTTAACGTCACCCCGGCCGCGGCGGGCAAATATTTTTCCAAGATCGAGTGTTTCTGCTTTGTCGAACAGGTGCTGGCGCCGGGTGAACAGGTGCGGATGCCGGTGCTGTTTTTTGTCGACCCGGCGATCAAGGATGATCCCGACGCCCGCGATATTCAGGAAATAACCTTGAGCTACACCTTTTACGCGGTGGACGAGGGGGCGGGTGGCCGTTAAACGGCGGACGATTAACTGGCGGGTGGCCTGTTGGCCTCGCCACCAACGACAGGAAAGACAGCATGGCTGGCGCAAAACAACATGATTATCATCTGGTGAACCCCAGCGTCTGGCCGATGGTCGGATCAGTGTCGGCCATGGTCATGTTTTTTGGGCTGGTGATGTGGATGAGCGCGGATTATTTCGGCGCAAATACGGGCAAAATCGTTGGTGGGCTGGGGTTCGCCGGGGTGATCGCCACATTTTATTTCTGGTGGGCCGAGGTGGTGAAGGAAGCCCATGCGGGCGAGCACACCCCCGTGGTTCAGCTTCACCTGCGCTATGGCATGATCCTGTTCATTGCATCAGAAGTCATGTTTTTCGTTGGCTGGTTCTGGGCCTGGTTCGATTATTCGCTATTCCCCGAGCCTATTCAATATGTTGATGGCGTGACGGAATCGCTGTTCGGGCAGGAAGGCGCAATCGCCCTGATGCAATGGCCGCCCAAGGGGATTGAGGTGATTGACGCCTTTTCCCTGCCGCTCTTGAACACGCTGATTTTGCTCTGTTCCGGCACAACCCTGACCTGGGCGCACCACAGCCTGATTCACGGCAATCGCAAGGGGTTGGAATATGGGCTGTGGCTGACGATCATCTTGGGCGTCGTCTTCACCGCCATTCAGGCCTATGAATATATGCATGTGCCATTCAGCTTTGGCGGCTCAAACTACAGCTCGGCCTTTTACATGGCCACCGGCTTTCACGGCTTTCATGTGCTGATCGGCACCATCTTTCTGATCGTGTGTCTGGTCCGCACCTACAAAGGCCATTTCACCCCGCGCCAGCATTTCGGCTTTGAATCGGCGGCATGGTATTGGCATTTTGTGGATGTCGTCTGGCTGTTCCTGTTCATCACCATCTATGTGTGGGGCGGGTGGGGCGCGCCGGTTCACGGCTGATGCCGGGCCGCCGGGTGCCGCTATTTGCCACCGTGGTGGTGGCCGGAGCGGCGGCGGTGATGATTGCCCTTGGCCTGTGGCAACTGGAACGCAAGGCCGAGAAAGAGGCAATGATCGCTCTGTTTCTGGCCAATAGCCGGGTCCCCGCCGAAATCGCCTTTCCCGCATCCGGCCCTTTGCCCCCGGCCGCCCTGTTTCGCCGCAGCCGGGTGGAGTGTGTGCCGCCGATTGCCCTGTCGCCGCGGGCGGGGCGCGATGCGGCCGGCCGCTCGACCTATCGCATAATTGCCGATTGCGCGGCCCCGGCGGGTGCGCCGGTGCTGGTCGCGCTGGGCACGTCTGACAGCCTGACCACCGTGCCCCAGTGGGACGGCGGGGTGGTTCGGGGCATTGTCGTGCCCGGCCCCGACCAGCCCAGCCTGATGGACCGGTTGCTGGGCCGCGCGGTGCCGGCCCGTCCGCTGTTGGTCGCGGATCCGCCGGTGCCGGGGTGGGCCGCCAATGCCGCGCCCGCGCCGGATGATGTGCCGAACAACCATCTCGCTTACGCCGTGCAGTGGTTTGTCTTTGCGATCAGTGCCGTGCTGATTTATGGGCTGGCCCTGCGCCGGCGCTGGACCGCGCCAGTGGCAGGGAGGCCAGAGTGATGCGGGCGCAGATTTTTCAGGAACCGAAAAGCGCGACCCAATCGGGCCGGGGCCGCACCGGCCAGTGGGTGCTGGAATTTGTCCCGGCCGAGGCGCGCCGCGCCGACCCGTTGATGGGCTGGGCGGGCAGCGGCGATACGCAGCGGCAGATTCGGTTGAGCTTTGCCGATCTGGCCGCCGCCAAAGCCTATGCCGCGCGCAACGGGATCGAGGCGGTGGTGACGGCTACCCCGCCGCGCACCCTGAAAATTCAGGCCTACGCCGACAATTTTCGCTGATCGCGCGCGGTCAGTCCGCGTCGCTGGCGGCCGATTGGCCCAGCGTCAATTCCAGCAGCCGGTGGAGATGCACCACCACATATTTCATTTCCGCATCGTCAACCGTGCGCTGGGCAGCGGCGCGCCACGCCGCCTCTGCGCTGGCAAAGTCGGGGAACATGCCCACGATATCCAGCGCGGCCAAATCCACAAAATCCAGACCTTGCGGGTCGGCGACCCGCCCGCCGAACACCAGATGCAATTTACCCGTCATAGCTGCCCCTCATCCTCAGCATGGCCATCGCCATCCGGCACCAAAATTGCGGCGAATATGCCCAGCGCCAATGCCCCGGCGATCAGGGTGAGCGGCTCGCTGTCGGCCATCGCCTGCAAGCGGCTGGCGGACGCGGCGGGCGGTGCGGGTGCTGGCTCCGGCGGCGGTTCCGGCGCAGCCGCAGGTGCAGCGCCATTGTCGCCCGTGTTCCGGCGGAAGGGCCGGAAAATCGCCAGCCACGCGCCCAGCACCAGCCCGGCGGCAATGTGCCAGCGATGCTCGCTCAGCCGCCCGGCAATGCCCTGTTTCACCGCCTCGCCCCGCGCCGCCAGATCGGCGCTGGCCCGCTGGCGCAGTGCGCTGGGGGTCAATTGCCGTGCCCCGGCCGCCACCCGCCGCTTCAGCGCGGCCCGGTTCAGCATCGCCTGATGCAGCGCATTTTCCAATTGTCGCTCGTCGCTCATTGCCGGTCCTGCTCGCCTGCGCTGGGAGTGCGGTTGGGCGAGGTCAGCAAGGCCAGCCGCAACCGCGCCACCCCGGCCCGCGCCCATGCCGCCGCCGCCGCCGCCAGCCCGATCAGGGCCGCGACCACCACCAGCGTCGCCCCCCACGCCCCGATGACGGGGGCCAGCCCTAGCATCACGCCAAAGGTCGCCGCCATGATCGCCACCACCACCAGCGCCGCCGCAACCCCGCCGCCGATCGCCAGTTGCCGCGCACCCGCCGCCGCCAATCCGCCCCGGATTTCCAGCAGCGCAAGCTCAGACGCAGCCGCGGCCTGCCCCGCCGCGACGATGCCGCCCACCACCGTGGCCAGTGGTTCAGGCGCCGGGGGTGCCGCGCCGCTGTTTGCGTCCTCCGGGGCGTAGCCATGCCGCACCCCGCCCAGTCCGGCACTGGCCGCCACCAGGTCGGCGGCGGCGTCGCTGGGATCGACAGGGGCGGCAGGATGGCCGGAATCGGCGTTGGTCATTGCGCTTATGCCTTTTTGTCGCCGCCTTTCAGCAGCCGGGCCAGCACAAAACCAATCACCGCCGCTGCGCCGACCGCGACGGCGGGGCTTTTGCGGACCATTTCCCGCGTGGCCTCAGCCAGTTCGTCCAGTTCCTTTTTGTCGAGCGTTTCGGCCAGACCGGCAACGGTGGTGGCAGCGGACCGGGCATAGTCGCCATATTGGGTGCCAAATTTGCTGTCCACGGTGGCGGCGCTGTCGTCCAGCAATTTGGCCAGCGAGCCGACCGCAACGGCGGCTTTGTCCTTGCCGCGATCGGCGACCTCACGGGCCTTGTCGCCTGCTTGTGCGGCCAGCGCGCTCGCGTTTTCTCTGGCCTGCCCGGCAAGCGCGCTGGCGTTTTCTCTGGCCTGCCCGGCAAGCGCGCTGGCGTCGGCGCGCAATTCGCTGGCCTTGGCGGTGGCGTCGGCCTTCAGCCCGTCGGCACCTTTGCTCAATTTTGCGGCCACTGGTTTGCCGGCGGTCGCGGCATCGCGGATCTTGGTTTTCACCGTTTTGCTGCCGGCCTTGACCGCCTTGGTTGCGGATTTGGCGGCGGCATCAACTTTTGCCCGCGCATTGGCGGCGGCAGTGTCAATGGGGGTGGTGTCGGCCATGGCTGGGTTCCTTCTGGCAGTTGCAGTCACTAGCCCGGGATAACGGCGTTAGCCGCCGCATCCCCGGGCGTTAGCCAGACCATAGCAGGCGCACGCCCCGGGTGCCAGTGGTCAGCGCTGCCAGTGGTCAGCGCTATCAGTGGTCAGCGCCGACCGGGGCAGGCCGATTGGCTGGGCCAGATTGCGCTGGATCAGGGTTTTGGCTAGAGGCTGGCGCGGATCGGCCAGACCCGTGGCCGCAGATTTCAGGAGCGAGCGCAGTGACCGCCATCATCGATATTCATGGCCGCGAAATTTTGGACAGCCGGGGCAACCCCACGGTCGAGGTCGATATATTGCTGGAGGACGGCAGCTTTGGCCGGGCGGCGGTGCCGTCAGGCGCGTCCACCGGAGCGCATGAGGCGGTTGAGCGGCGCGACGGCGACAAGGGCCGCTATCTGGGCAAGGGGGTGCTGGGCGCGGTGGCGGCGGTCAACGGCGAATTGGCGGAATTGCTGGTTGGAATGGACGCCGAGGACCAGCGCGAAATCGATGCTGCCATGATCGCTCTCGACGGCACGCCGAACAAGGCGCGGCTGGGGGCAAATGCAATTTTGGGTGCATCACTGGCAGCGGCCAAGGCGGCGGCGGATGCGCGCGGCTTGCCGCTGTATCGCTATGTCGGCGGGGTTGGCGCGCGCACCCTGCCGGTGCCGATGATGAACATCATCAACGGCGGCGAACATGCTGACAACCCGATTGATTTTCAGGAATTCATGGTCATGCCGGTCGGTGCGGGGTCATTGGCGGAGGCGGTGCGCTGGGGCGCGGAGATTTTCCACACGCTCAAAAGCGCACTCAGCGCCAGGGGGCTGGCCACAGCAGTGGGCGATGAGGGCGGCTTTGCTCCCAATCTGGCCAGCACCCGGGCCGCGCTGGATTTCATCGCCCGCGCGGTGGACGATGCCGGGTATAAACTGGGCAGCGAGGTGATGCTGGCCATGGACTGTGCCGCCACCGAATTTTTCCGCGATGGGCAATATGTGATCGGTGGTGAAGGGCTGAGCCTTGGCCCCGTTGCGATGGCGGAGTATCTGGCCAAGCTGGTGGCGGATTATCCGATATTGTCGATCGAAGACGGCATGGCGGAAGATGATTTTGCCGGGTGGAAGGCGCTGACGGAGTTGATCGGCGGCAAATGCCAATTGGTCGGCGATGATCTGTTCGTCACCAACCCGGCGCGGCTGGGGCAGGGGATCGCCGACGGGCTGGCCAACAGCCTGCTCGTCAAGGTGAACCAGATCGGCACATTGTCGGAAACGCTGGACGCGGTCGAAATGGCACACCGCGCGGGCTATACGTCGGTGATGTCGCACCGGTCGGGCGAGACGGAGGATGCCACCATCGCCGATCTGGCGGTGGCCACCAATTGCGGCCAGATCAAAACCGGCAGCCTGGCCCGGTCTGACCGGCTGGCGAAATATAACCAACTAATCCGGATTGAAGAGGAATTGGGCACCGCCGCGCGCTATGCCGGGCCAGACCTGGCGCGCTGACGGCCCGGACCATGCGCGGCTGTGCGGCGGTCGCAGCGCGGCCGACGGTGCGCGGCTGGGGATAGCTGCGAATCGCCGCTTGACGCCGCGAATCAGCTGTGATTCAAGGCAGCTATGGCCCGCAACCTCTTTCTTCGCCGCCGGATTGGCGCATCGGCGCGCCCGATGCTGGTGCTGCTGCTCGGCGGTGCGATGCTCAGCTATGCATTGATTGGCCCGACCGGGCTGTTTGCGTGGGGCGACTATGCTCAGGAGGTCCAGCGGCTGCGTGCAGAATTGGTGACGGCGGATGCCGAGGCGACCAAGCTGGCGAACCATGTGGCGTTGCTGGATGGCCGCCGCGCCGACCCTGATTTGGCCGATGAACTGGTGCGGCGCGAATTGGGCGTGGCGCACCCGGACGAAGTCATCATTCCGATCACGCCAGCGCCGCGCTGACCCCGATTTTCCGCCGGGGAAAGCCCGAACTGGCGCCGCGACTGCCCCGTTGCCAACCCCGGCTGAACCTGCCTATAGGGGCCGGACGGCGCTGGTGATGCGCCCGCTCTCGCCGCTGTTGAAGGAGTGCGATTTTGGCCAAGACCCCCGCGCGAAGTGCCGCCCGGCCTGCCACTGAAGCTGCCACCACGCCTGCTCCATCTGCGAATCGCGAGCGCCCGGCGGAGCCAAAATCCTATGAACCCACCACGCAGGAGCTGGAGGCATTTTACCGGCAGATGCTGCTCATCCGGCGGTTTGAGGAAAAGGCGGGACAGCTTTACGGGCTGGGACTGATCGGCGGCTTTTGCCACTTGTATATCGGACAGGAAGCGGTGGCGGTTGGCCTCCAATCCGCGCTCGACCCGGCACGCGACAGCGTCATCACCGGCTACCGCGACCATGGCCATATGCTGGCTTATGGCATTGATCCCAAAGTCATCATGGCGGAATTGACCGGCCGCGAGGCGGGCATTTCGCGCGGCAAGGGCGGGTCGATGCACATGTTCAGCGTCGATCACAAATTTTACGGTGGCCACGGCATTGTCGGCGCGCAGGTGTCATTGGGCACTGGCCTGGCATTCGCCCACAAATATCGGGCCGACGGCGGCATCTGCATGGCCTATTTTGGCGACGGCGCGGCCAACCAGGGACAGGTTTACGAAAGCTTCAACATGGCAGAGCTGTGGAAGCTGCCGATCATTTTCGTGATCGAAAACAACCAATATGCGATGGGCACGAGCGTGAACCGCGCCTCCGCCGAAGACCAGCTTTATCGGCGCGGCGAGAGTTTCCGTATCCCCGGAATGCAGGTTGACGGCATGGATGTGCTGGCGGTGCGCGGCGCCGTGGAAAGCGCGCTGGCGTGGGTGCGGGCGGGCAAGGGTCCGGTGCTGATGGAATTGAAAACCTATCGCTATCGCGGCCACAGCATGTCTGATCCCGCCAAATATCGCAGCCGCGACGAGGTGCAGGCGGTGCGCGACAAGAGCGACCCGATTGAGGGGCTGCGCGCGGCGATGCTGGATGCCGGGTTCGACGAAGCCGCGCTGAAGACCATCGATCAGGATATTCGCAAGCGGGTAGCCGAAGCGGCGGATTTTGCCGAAAATGCCCCGGAACCGGCGCTGGCCGAACTCTATACCGATGTGCTGGTGGAGCAATATTGATGGGCGTTGAACTGAAAATGCCGGCCCTGTCGCCCACGATGGAAGAGGGCACATTGGCCAAATGGTTGGTGAAAACCGGCGATGTGGTCAAGTCCGGCGACATTTTGGCCGAAATTGAAACCGACAAGGCGACGATGGAGTTCGAGGCTGTCGATGAAGGCGTAGTCGGCGAGATTCTCGTCGCCGAAGGGACCGACAATGTGAAGGTCGGCACCGTGATTGCGGTCATGGCGGGCGATGATGGCGAACCGGCGCAGGCCGCTCCAACTCCGGCCCCGGCTCCGACCGTTGCTGCGGCTCCGGCAGTTGCCCCGGCCCCGGCCCCGGCACCACCTGTGGCCGCGCCGCCCATGGCGGTGCGCGCCGCCGATCCGGCGGTGCCAGCGGACACGCCGATGGTTCGCACCACGGTGCGCGACGCGCTGCGCGATGCGATGGCCGAGGAGATGCGCGCCGACGACCGGGTGTTCGTGATGGGCGAGGAGGTCGCGGAATATCAGGGGGCGTATAAGGTGACCCAGGGCCTGCTGGCCGAGTTTGGCCCGCGCCGGGTGATTGACACGCCGATCACCGAATATGGCTTTGCCGGGTTGGGCGCGGGTGCGGCCATGGGCGGACTGCGCCCGGTCATTGAGTTCATGACGTTCAACTTTGCCCTGCAAGCCATTGACCATATTATCAATTCAGCGGCCAAGACCAATTATATGTCGGGCGGGCAAATGCGCTGTCCGGTGGTGTTTCGCGGCCCCAATGGTGCGGCCAGCCGGGTGGGGGCGCAGCACAGCCAGAATTTCGCGCCATGGTATGCCAGCGTGCCGGGGCTGATTGTCATTGCTCCCTATGATGCCGCCGACGCCAAGGGGCTGCTCAAAGCGGCAATTCGCAGCGCCGATCCGGTGGTGTTTCTGGAAAATGAGCTGCTTTATGGCCGCAGCTTTGATGTGCCGGACCTTGCTGACCATGTGCTGCCGATTGGCAAGGCGCGGGTGATGCGCGGCGGCGATGATGTGACGATTGTGTCCTATTCCATCGGGGTCGGGTTGGCGCTGGAGGCGGCGGACGCGCTGGCTGATGAGGGGATTGCGGCGGAAGTCATCGATCTTCGCACCCTGCGCCCGCTCGATCTTGCGACCGTGCTGGCCAGTGTCCGCAAGACCAACCGGCTGGTGGTGGTCGAGGAAGGCTGGCCGACTTGCTCCATCGCCAGCGAATTGGCGATGGTGGTGATGGAACAGGCGTTTGATGATCTGGACGCGCCGGTGGTGCGGGTGTGCAACGAGGATGTGCCGCTGCCCTATGCCGCCAATCTGGAACGCGCCGCGCTGGTCGATACCCCCCGGGTGATCGCGGCGGTGAAGGCGGCCTGTTACCGGGGCTGAACCCGGGCCGGTGCGCTCAACAATTGGCCACTGGCGCGGCGGGTTCGGGGTTGATGATGCCCACGGTCAGATCGCGGTCATCGCGCACCAGAAAGGCGCTGTGCGATGACAGGATGCGCTCGCCCAGCCAATTGCCCATCACGGTCGGCTGATACACCTGGCGCACCTCGACAAACATCACCGCCATGCCGCGCGGCGCGCTGACCATTTCCCCCGGTGGACCCATGCCCAGAAACGCGCTGCCGGTCTTGCCTTCCTTGCCATAGGCACTGGGAGTGGATTTTTTCCCGGCACAGCGTTGCCAGCGGATAATTTGCTGGTCGGTGGCGCCGTCATATTCCAGGCTGGACAAGATCACCCGGCCATTGGCACCCAGCCCCTGTGATGCGCCCTTGGCCAGCGCGGATGCCAGCAATTCATTGACGTCCGCCTCGCGGATCACCGGCAGCGGCAGCCCCGCCTCGGCTGAAACCCGCGCGCCATTGTCGGCCAATTGGGCGGCAATCTGGCTGGTCCGCATGGTTGCCAGCGCCAGCGAGGTCAGTTCAATCCCGCCCAGCCCGACAAACAGGATGGTGGGGAGCAACAGCGCGGTTTCCACCACCGCTGCGCCCCGCCGATTGCTGGTTAAGGTCCGCAGCCGGGACGGGGTCAGCCGCATTTCATTGCCCCTCCGGTGCCGCCGGGACCATAGGGCTGGTTGCGCAGGACCGTGACGGCGACAATTTTCGACACTTGCGGCTGGCCCAGCATTTTCCATGCAGGAAATACCCGTTCAAGCGACATTTCAGCGGTCAGCGCGACCACATCGTCGGCGCCGCCATTGCCGTAGCGGCCCCGGTTGTTGTCCCAGATGCCATTGCCATTGGCGTCGATGAAACATTCGCCAAGGTCATATTTGTTGTTGCCATTGGCGTCGGTAAAATCTTCCGGCGCGGACACTT
>DAIUBZ010000008.1:0-4122 GCA_036846445.1 Sphingopyxis sp.
AGATCCGCATAGCGGCGAATGGGCGAGGTGAAATGGGCGTAGCTGCCCAGCGCCAAGCCAAAATGCCCGGCATTGGCCGGGCCATAATAGGCCTGAGTCTGGCTGCGCAAAATTGCCTGCATCACCTCTGGCAACTTCAAATCGTCGGCAAAAGCATCAATCAACCGATTGAAAATACTCGGTGCAATCACCTGACCCAGCGCAAAAGACTGGCCCATGGTCGCCAGATACTCCTTCAAACTGACCAGTTTTTCGCGGGCGGGCGGCTCGTGAATCCGGTACATCACCGGGGCTTTTTTCGCCTCCAGCGCCTTGGCGGCGGCAACATTGGCGGCGATCATATAATCCTCCACCAGCATATGCGCGTCCAGCCGGGTCCGCACCCGAATCTCGGCAATACCGCCCGCCGCGTCCAGCACCACCTGCCGTTCGGGCAGATCGATTTTCAACGGCCCGCGCGCGCTGCGTGCCCGCGACAGCAAGGCCCAGCACGCCCACAAGGGGCGGAGCGCGGTGAGCGTCAACTCATCATCGCCGCCGCCATCAATCGCCGCCTGCGCATCCTCATAGGCGATATTGGCGGCCAGCCGGACGATTGCCCGGGCAAAGCGCCACCCCGTCACCTTGCCCCGGGCATCAATCGTCAAGTGGCACGCCATTGCCGCCCGGTCCGCCCCAGCTTTCAGCGAACACATGTCCGCAGACAGGCTTTCGGGCAGCATCGGCACCACCTTGTCGGGGAAATAGACGCTATTGCCGCGCCGCCGCGCCTCGCGGTCCAGCGCGCCGCCCGGGCGGACGTAAAAGCTGACGTCGGCAATGGCGACAATGGCGCGATAGCCGCCGGGATTGGCCGGGTCATCGTCGGGCGCGGCCCAGATGGCATCGTCATGGTCGCGGGCATCCGCCGGATCGATGGCGACAATCGGCAAATGGCGCAAATCCTCGCGCCCCGCCGCGCTGACCGGCAGCGCGGCGGCGGCGGCGGCCTCGGCCAGCACCTCGCCGCTGAAATGATCGGGAATTTCAAATTTGGTGATCGCAATCAGGCTGAGCGCCCGGGGGGCCAGCGGATCGCCAAGCCGTTCAACCACCTGGGCGCGCGTCGCCATACCCCGGCCCGCCAGCGTGGCGCGCACCAAATCGCCCGCCGCCGCGCCGCCTGCGTCCGCCACTGGCCAGTCATTTCGCGCCCGTTTGTCGGTGGCCCGCAGCCACAACAGCGGCTGGCCGCCGGGGCCGATATCGGCAACCAGCACCCCCAGCACCGTTTCTGCCGCCGCGCTGAGCCGCTTCATCACCTGGCCGACGTGGCCGCCGCCCTTGGCGGCAATCCGGGCCAGCACCCGGTCGCCCAGCCCCAGCGCAGCGGGCCGGCGGCCCCCGGCACCCTTCACGGCAGCCAGCCGCACCCGCGCGGGCGGCACCGGCGCATCATCGCGGTCCAGCACCGCCCACACCGTATCGCCCTCGATGCTGGCCACCCGCAGCACCGCCACCTGTGGCAGCCCGCCATGCGCGACAAAGGACCGCCCCGGCGCCAGATCGACCAGCCCCTCGTCGGTCATGTCCTTGAGCAGCGCCTTCAATGCGATTTTCGCGGGGCCGCGCAGGCCGAAATGGCGCGCAATTTCCCGTTTGCCAATCTCACCCTCTGCCTGCTCGACAAAGGCCAATATCGCCGCCCGTGATGGCAGATCATTCAATAGCTGCGCCCCACCAATATCCGCTCCACCGCCGGCGCACCGGTGAATACACAGGTGCCAGTCGCCGGGGCAGCGTCCAGCGGGCAATTGCGGATGGTCAGCTTGCGCGCCTTCAGCTGCTCCACCACCTTAGCCAAGGCCGAGCCGGTTGGCCGCGCCCATTCCACCTCGGCCCAGCCCGGCATCGCCACATCATCGGCAAAATATGCAGGCAAATCCGTAATATCGCGCGCGATATTGCCATCCAATCGCGCTTTGGCCTCGGCAAACAGGCCGTCTTGAATCTCGGCCAATATGTCCGGCAGCGCGGCCACGGCGGCATCCGCTGCCACCAACTGGCTCGCCACCTTGCCATCGTCCCGGTACAATCTGTCGCGGCGCAGCAGCGCGACATTGCCCGCCGCCACATCGCGCGGCCCGATCTCGACAATCACCGGCGCGCCTTTTTTCACCCAGCCCCACCGTTTGGCCTGTGCCTTGACCGGGCGGCTGTCCAGCAGCACCCGCACTGGCTCGCCCAGCGCGCTCAGCGCCCGCACCTGCGCCTCAAGCGCGCGGCAGGCGTCCAGCACGGCAGCATCATCGTCGGTGTCGCGCAGCATCGGCACAATCACCACCTGGTACGGCGCGATGCGCGGCGGACAGCGCAGCCCGTCGTCATCGCCATGCACCATGATGACCCCGCCGATCAGCCGGGTGGACACGCCCCAACTGGCGGTGTGGGCCAATTGCTGTTCGCCGCTGCGGTCCTGAAAGCGAATGCCGGCGGCCTCGGCGAAACCCGTGCCCAGATAGTGCGAGGTGCCCGCTTGCAGCGCCTTGCCATCCTGCATCATCGCCTCGATGCTGAACGTGGCAACCGCACCGGGAAACCGCTCATTTTCCGGCTTCTCCCCGGCGACCACCGGCATTGCCAGCACGCCTTCAGCAAAGGCGCGATACATTTCCAGCGCCCGGCGGGTCTCCGCCATGGCTTCATCGGCATCGGCGGGGGCGGTATGCCCCTCCTGCCACAAAAATTCACTGGTTCGCAGGAACATCCGGGTCCGCATTTCCCACCGCACGACATTGGCCCATTGGTTGACCTTCAGCGGCAAGTCGCGCCAGCTTTGCACCCACCGCGCCATCGCCGCGCCAATCACGGTTTCCGACGTCGGCCGGATGACCAGCGGCTCCTCCAGCTCAGCCTCCGGATCAGGCACCAACACCCCGCCCTGTTGTTTCAGCCGGTGGTGGGTCACGACCGCCATTTCCTTGGCGAAACCATCAACATGGTCTGCTTCCCTGGCGAAATAGCTGAGCGGAATGAACAGCGGAAAATAGCAATTGGCAATGCCGGCTGCCTTGATCTCGGCGTCCATCAGCGCCTGGATCCGCTCCCACATGCCATAGCCCCATGGGCGGATAATCATGCAGCCGCGCACGCCGCTGTCCTCGGCCATGTCGGCCTCAGCGATCACCTGTTGATACCAATTGGCAAAATTCTGTGCCCGGGTGACGGACAAGGCATGTTTGATCATGTGGGCGGGTTCAGTCCTGTTGCTGCTGCTGCAATTTCGCGACCTCGGCCCGCAACTCGGCGATTTCGGCCTTCAGCGCGGCGATTTCCCGGTCGCGCTCGGCGGGGCGGCCGGGGATCAGCGCGTCCGCCGCTTGCCCCATCAGGTCCAGATTGCGCTTGGCCAGCTCCGCCAGCGGATTGCCGGTCAGCGCGCCCTCGACCGCCGCACGAAACTGCTGCTGATTCTTGCGAAACGCGCCCAGCGATGTTTCCAGATATTGCGGCACGGCGCTTTGCAGATTGTCACCATACAGGCCGATCAATTGCCGCAAAAAATTGACCGGCAACAGCGTCGAGCCGCGCGTTTCCTCGTCCATGATGATCTGGGTGAGCACATTGTGGGTGATGTCATCGCCGCTTTTGGCGTCGACCACCGTAAATTCCTGGCCCGCCCGCACCATTTTCGCCAGATCATCAAGGGTGATGTAGCAACTGCGCTGGGTGTCATATAACCGCCGGTTGGCATATTTCTTGATCGTGATCGGCGGCGCATCGGCTCGCGGCCCATTATTTTGTTTTCCCATCATGCGGCTCCTGCCGGTCATTGCGCTTGAACTGGACTTCTAGCGGCGTCTTTGCCGCACCGCAACACGGACCATAGCGGATCAATGCGCCGCGAGTGGAGCGATGCATGTGAGGCGACGCAATTTGGTTGCTGGGATGACGCTGCCGTCGCGCGCGCTGGCCCTTGCCCGGGCAAATCGCGAATGTTGCTAATTCGCAACAGTTTTGGGTAAAAAGCAGGTAGCTGCCGCTGGCAGCCCTGCCGACACTTGCCATCAGCGGGAATTGTTGCAAATCAGCTTCACCGCATAACATCAGGAGTGGATTGGTGAACAAATCAAATCTTTTGCT
>DAIUBZ010000008.1:4132-18976 GCA_036846445.1 Sphingopyxis sp.
GCCATCAGCGGGAATTGTTGCAAATCAACGTCACCGCACACCATCAGCTTTGGTGAAAAAATCAAATCTTTTGCTCGGGGCAGCCGCTTTTGTCATGGCTTCGGCAGCACAGCCAGCATTTGCGCAATCCACCGCGACGCCAGCGCCCGCTGCTACCACACCTCCGGAGGACGAAGTTGCGCCACCCACCTCGGCCGACGCGGATGCCGAGCGGGATAGCAGCCGGGCGATTGTGGTGTCCGGGTCGCGGATTGCTCGCCCGACGCTGTCGTCGCCAGTGCCAATCACCACCGTCGCTGCGGCAGAACTGCTGGATGGTGGTTCAGTGTCGCTTGGCGACGCCTTGAATGACTTGCCCTCGCTGCGTTCGACCTTCACCACCTCCAACTCCCAGCGGTTCATCGGCACGGCTGGGTTGAACATCTTTGATTTGCGTGGGCTTGGCACCACGCGGACGCTGACGCTTGTTAATGGGCGCCGGCACATTACTGCCAGCCCCGGCGACTTCCAAGTTGACCTTAACACCATCCCGTTCGAATTGCTGGAGCGGGTGGACGTGGTTACCGGCGGCTCGTCCTCGGTTTATGGGTCGGACGCCATCGCCGGCGTCGTCAACATCATCCTGCGGCGCGATTATTCCGGTGTGTCTGTCGGTGGGCAAGCAGGGGTGTCTTCGCGCGGCGACAACGGCCGCTATTCGACATCGATTGCCGTGGGGCGCAATTTCGCGGATGGTCGCGGGAACATTGCGGCGGTGGCTGAATATTCGCGGATCGATCCGTTGCTGAATATCCAACGGCCGGATATTTCAGGCGCGTTTATCGGATTTCGCAGTTTTGCATCGACAAGCTCGACCGCGAATGAGGGTGTGACCAACAGCGACGGGATCCCCGACCTGGCCATCCGCGATGGTTTGCGGCTCAACTTCATTTCTGATGGCGGAACCTTTGGCGGTATTTGTTTGGGGGATCCTGCATTTCAGCCCTTGGCTTGCACCCCGACCGGCAATGACCGCGTTTATCGCTTCGGTACAAATGGCAGGCTGGCTGAGGAAACCGGGATCATCGAGGATTTGCGCGATTTCGGTGACACCAATGTGGTCGGCGGCGGCGGGTCCGACTTAGGCACGGTTGGCACCTTAATCCCGGCAATCAATCGGTATAATTTCAACGTAATCGGCCGATTTGACTTTAGCGATGCGGCACGCATCTACGGCGAGGCCAAGTTCGCGCGAATCGAAGCTGGCGGGTCCGGCACCCCGTCCTTCCTGAACGGCTTCTGCGACAACAGCCTGGCTGCTGCAGTCGGGCTCAACACCGCTTGCTTCTCGCGCAACCAGAACTCGGCAAATTATTTCATCCGCTTCGATAACCCGTTTCTAAACCCTCAAGATGCCGCATTCATCAAGAGTGTTCAGGATGAGTTGCTGGCGGAATTTGGTGTCGGCCCAATTTCGTCCGGGTTCACAATCGCGCGGAACAATGCAGACTTTGGTGCCCGGACCGACAATGTTCGCCGCGATACCTATCGCGGTGTGATCGGGGTTGAGGGGGAAATCAGCAGCGCAACCAGCTATGATCTGTCGCTCACCTATGGCCGGTTTGAAGGTCAACTGAACTCGACCAACAATCTGATTGTGCCGAACATGCGGCGTGCGATCGATGCCGTGCGGGTTGGCGACAATATTGTTTGCCGGGTCAACGCCGATGCCAATCCGACCAACGATGATCCGGCCTGTGTTCCGATCAACGTGTTCGGCGTGGGCGCGCCCAGTGCAGCGGCCTTGGCCTATGTCAATGGTACGGCACAGTTGCTGGAAACCGCCACCCAATTGGACGTGCTCGGCTTCGTTCGTAGCGACACCAGCGGGTTTTTGAACCTGCCCGGCGGTGCGGTTCGACTGGTCGCTGGCTTTGAGTATCGCCGAGAAACAGCTGGCCGAGAGGTTGACGCCCTCTCAGCCAGCGGCGCAACATTCTTCAATGCGTTTCAACGCTTCGCCCCGCCATCCTATGGAGTGATCGAGGGATTTGGTGAAATTGAATTGCCCTTGCTCAAGGATATGCGTTTTGCAGAGGAGCTGACGATTTCAGCGGCTGGACGCTTGTCCGACTATAACGAAGGTGCAGGCAATACCGGCACCGTCGGCTCATGGAACGTAAGCGGGATCTATGCGCCAATTTCGGACATTCGGTTGCGCGCAAACTATTCGCGCGCGGTGCGGGCGCCAAATCCATCAAACCTGTTCAATCCTGTAACCCAGAACTTCTTGTTTTTGACCGACCCTTGTGACAGCCGGAACATCAACAGCGGCTCTGCTACCCGCCTCGCAAACTGCCGGGCGAATTCGCCTATTGGCAATGTCCCGGCAACATACCGCCAAGCGCCAGGCAGTCGGGCCGTCGCCCAGTTTGGCAACCCCGAGCTGAACGCGGAAACTTCGTCCAGCTTCACCCTTGGGACGGTTATTCAACCCAGATTCTTGCCGGGCCTAAGCTTTACTGTCGATTATTACGACATCACAGTTCGCAACGTGATTGCCAATTTGGGGGCCAACGGGATTTTGGCCAACTGTTACGACGCCCCTAACTTGAACAACCGCTTCTGCGATCAGATCAACGCACGGGGGACCGACGGTTCGTTTAATCCGGGGGCAGCGTTGGACATCTTCCCGATCAATTTCCAGCGGTTAGAGGCATCGGGGCTGGACTTTGACATGCAATATCAGCGCACCTATGACAATGGTGACCGCCTGTCGTTGCGCGCCATTGCATCGAATATCCTCAAAAGGACGAATTTTCTTGACGTGAACCGGCCAGATCTGCCGGACCGCGTTAAAGGTGAACTGGGCGATCCGGCTTGGGCGTTCAACGTCAACGCGTCCTATCGCAAGGGTCCGATAACCTTCAACTACAGCGCGCGCTGGTTGGATAAGATGACGATCGGGGCATATGAGAATTATTTCCCGCACACCGTGGTCTGTCCTGCCAGCGGCTCGGTGCGTGGCCAAGCGTGCACCGGTGCACCTGGCGAATTGACGATCGCGCCGCCCCAGAACCCGGATTTAACCGCAGAACGCTTCTACCCGTCGATCGTTTATCATGACATCCGCCTCGACTGGCGGATCAACCGGGAATTCCGATTCTATATCGGGGTTGACAATGTTGCCGATAAATTGCCGCCCTTTGGTCTGACTGGAGCTGGGGGTGGCTCTGGCCTTTACAACAACACTGGCCGCTACTTCTTCTCGGGTTTCCAAGCGACGTGGTAATCATGCCCAAAATGGGCGGACGATATCTGACCATGTGATTGAGCATAGGTTTAAATTTGGGGGCGCCACCCGGCGCCCCCTTTTTGTGTACGCTCGGTCTCAGGACAGCAGCGGCCCGGCGATCGCCGCCGATCAGCAGGGGCCGGGACCCGGGGCTTGACGGCGGCGGCGCTGGCCGGTCAGATGCCGGTGATATGACCGCCGCTCGCCCCGATCCACTTCGCCCCCAGTGGCTGGCGCCGCTCGTTGCCCAATATGAACGCCCGCTGCGCGCCTATTTTGCCAAGCGCGCGGCAAATCCGGCGGAGGTCGACGATCTGGTGCAGGATGTGTTTCTGCGCCTCGCCGCAAGCCACGACCACGCAGCCATTGCCAATCCGTCCGCTTATATCTTTCAGGCGGCGGCCAATTTGCTGCGCGACCGGGCGCGGCGGCGCGCGACATGGCAAGGCGCAGCGGCGCAACTGGCACATGATCCAGCGGCGGGAATTGAGGAATTGTCGCCCGAGCGCGTCTTAACCGGCAGACAGGAAGCGCAAAGGTTGGTGGCCGTGCTTGAAACACTTCCCGAACGCACCCGGGCGATATTTTTGCTGCACCGGTTTGACGGGCTGAAATATCGTGCGATCGCCGAGCGGCTGGGCCTGTCGGTCAGCGCGGTTGAAAAGCATATGGCCGCCGCGATCAAGCTGGTTCATGCCGGGATGGCAGAGCCATGACCGACGCCAACGGCGGGCAAAGCCTCGCCAACAGCGACGCCGACGCCCGTGCGGCGGACTGGCTGGCCCGGCTGCGCGCCGACCGGGTGACGGGGGCGGATTGGGCGCAGTTCGAGCAATGGTGCCAGGCCGACCCCAGCCATCGGCCCGCCTATGCCCGGGTATCGGCCACCTGGCGGCGGCTCGGCGCATGCGGTGATGACCCGGCGGTGGTGCGGCTGCGGATGGCAGCGTTGGCGCTGGCTGCGCCGCCGCCGCGCCGCTGGTGGGCGCGGACCCCGGCGGCGCTGGCCACCGCCGCTGCGGCAGTGCTGACGATTGCCGGGGTGGGGTGGCAGCTTGCCGCTGGGCCCAGTGACGGGCCGGCGGCCCCGCGTTCCGCGCTGGTGGCGACCGCGCCGCCGCCCGCGCCGCCGCCCGCGATGGTCCCAGCGCCGTCACCCGCCGCGCAGCCGCTGGCCACCAGCCGCTATTCCACTCGGATCGGCGAGCGGGCGGCATTTCTTCTGCCCGACGGGTCCCGGTTGGAACTCAACACCGGGTCGCTGGTCGAGGTGCGGTTCAGCCCGGGCCGCCGCGATCTGACGCTGCTGCGCGGCGAGGCGCTGTTTCGCGTGGCGCGCGATGCGGCGCGGCCATTTGCGGTGACGGTGGCGGGCGAACGGGTGGTGGCGCTGGGCACGGTGTTTTCGGTGCGGCGCGACGATGGCCGGATGCTGGTCACATTGCTGGAGGGGCGGGTGCGGGTGGAACGCGGCGCGCCGGGCAATGCGGGGGCCGCCGCCCAGTTGAGCGCAGGCGAGCAATTGGCCAGCCTGACGGGCCGCCCATTTGAGATCAGCAAAGCCAATATTGCCGCCGCCACGGCCTGGCAATCCGGACGGCTGGTGTTCGACAACCAGCCGCTCAGCGCGGTGGTGGCAGAGATCAACCGCTATGCCAGCCCCAAGCTGGTGATCGGCGATCCCGAATTGGCGACATTGCCGATCAGCGCCAGCTTGCGAATTGGGTCAACCGACGGGTTTGCCGCCGCGCTGGCCGCCGGTTTTGATGTCGCGGTCGAGCCGGGGCCGGGCGGTGCGCTGCGGCTCGTCCAGCGAAGCGGCGGCAATGGCGCAGGGTCAGGGCCGAATTGAGGCTTTTGCGTGCTGGCGCGTCATGGGTGCGGGTGACTGGCAGACGCGGCACAGACCGCCGCCAGGGGTGCACCCCCGCAACAATCAAGGGGACCGTCATGACCGCCAAATCCTGCTTTATCGCGCTGCTCGCCTCCACTGGCCTTGCCCCCATCATCTGGGCTGCGCCAGTGGCGGCACAAGCGGCGGTTGCGGTCGATGTGAATGTCCCCGCACAGGATCTTGGCCCCGCGCTGGCCAGCTTTGCGCGGCAGGCGGACGCCGATATCGTCTATTCGCCAACGCTGGTTGCCGGACGCCGGTCCAATACCGTCGCTGGCCGCCATGACATTGCCAATGGTCTGGCCCGGTTGCTCAGCGGCACCGGACTGAGTTTGCGCCGGGTCGGCCCCAAATCCTTTGCCCTGCAATCCGGCGCACCCGCGCCCGCCCCTGCCGCTGCGGCTGACCGCGCCGCCCCCGCTGCGGGCACCGTGACCGATGCCGCCACCGGCGCGGCGCTGCCCGGGGCGCGGATCAGTTTTGCTGGCACCAATCTGGTCGCGATTGCCGATGATCGCGGGCGATTCTACCTGCCCGCCGTGCCGCTGAGCGCAACCAGTGTGACGGTTGAATATCTGGGCAATCCGGCGGCCACCCTGCCCCTGCCTGCGGCGGCGGATGCGCGCCAGCGGCTGGCGCTGGCGGTGGGGGACGCCAGCGGCGATATTGTGGTGCTGGCGTATAACAGCAGCCTGCAACGCGCGCTGAACCAGCAATTGCGCGCCGACAACAATGCCACCGTGGTCGCTTCCGATTTGCTCGGCAGCTTTCCCGCCGAAACCGTGTCCGATGCGCTGCGCCGTCTGCCCGGCGTGGCCTTTGGCCGCGATGCCAACACGGGTGAGGGCCAGCGCATCACTGTTCGGGGGTTTAGTTCGGAGGCGATCAATATCCAGCTCAACGGGCTGGACCTTCAGGGCACCAGTTTTGAACGCAGCATCGACCTGTCCGGATTTTTAACCGAAAATATCGCGCAGGTGACGATCCAGAAATCGCTGCTGCCCAGCATGCAGGCGAACGGGTCGGGCGGACTGGTGGAGATTGAGACCAAATCCGGCCTGGATTATGGCGATTTTGCGTTCAACTTTGGCGGCGAGACTGAAAATGGCCTCGACCCGCAATTCGGCGGCGAATATCAATTGAATGGCACGCTGGCGGTGCGGCTGGCCAGCAATTTGGGCGTGGTCGGCTCGGTGCAATATCGCCGGACGGACCGCACCAATTTCGGCGCGGACCTGATCGGGGTCATTCCGCCGGTGCTGCCCAACCCGTTTACCAGCATCGTCCTGGTGCCCGCCAGCCGGCAATTCCCGTTCGACGATGCGATCAACAGCCGCCTGGAAACCGGCGTCAATTATTTCCGGCGCGACCGCAGCGAGGCCAATTTGACCGCATCGCTGAACTTTGCGTGGGACGTGTCGCCGACCACCAATTTGCGCCTTGATCTGCAACGCATTGACAATGATGTCGCGACGCAAACGGCGCGGGTGACCGCCGCGTTTCAGACCACCCAGATCGCCAATATGCCGATCCCCGAACTGGGGGGAACCCCGGGACGGCGCACCACTTTGGCCAATTTTCGTCCCACCATCGGTCTGGTGAATACCGATATCCAAACGCTTCAGGACAGCATTGCCCTGCGCGGCACGACCAATCTGGACCGGTGGCAATTGAAATATAAGGCGGGATACAGCCGGGCGCGGTCGGTCAGCAACAATGGCAATGTCAGCCTGCTGGGCGCGGTCAACACCAATCTGGCCCAGATCATCGACCCGGCCACCATCGTTACCAACCCCGATGCGGGTGGGGTCCAGCGGGTGGTCGGCGGCGGTATCGCCTTCCTGCCCAACGGCCTGCCGGTGCTGTCGCTCACCCCGTTGGGGGCCAGCCTGCTGACCGATCCCGCCCAATATGCGATGAGCACGGCCGCGCGGAACCTGACCGACAGTCCGACCACCGCCTATACCGGCGAGGCCAGCGTGCGCTATCTGCCGAAGGCCGACTGGTTCGCCTATGTCCAGGTCGGCGGCAAATATGACCGTTCCACGCGCCGGACCGCCGACGACCTGTTCGCCACCACCACCATCGGCGCATTGCGGTCGGTGGAAAGCTATGTCGCGCGCACCGGGCTGACCACGCCGCTGACCAGTTTTGGCGACAATTTTCTGGATAACGGGGTGCTCAGCGGCATTGGCGCGGGCAATTTTTCGGTTCCCTTTTTGCGGCCAGCAGCCTTGGAGGCGATTTTTGCGGGGCTGGCCGGATTAACTGCCGATAATCCGGCAACCGCGTTCAACGAAAACCGCTTTACCTTGACCGATCGGCGCGGGGCCGATCCGGTCAATACGGTGGGCGCGCTGATCCCCACCCGGACGATCGAGGAACGGCGCGCGGGCTATGTCGAGGCGAAGTTCCAGCTTGGCCAGTTCGACCTGATCGGCGGCGCGCGGTTTGAAAGCATGTTCCGCAGCGGCCGGTCGCTGTCATCGCCCTCCATCCGCCAGGCAAACGGGGTTCAGGAACCGCGCGACACATTTGTGAACGCCGGGCTGGTCGACTTTTTCGACCTGTCAGGCACCCAGAATGTCCTGACCCCCAGCGCGGTGGTGAATTTCCGCCCCCGCGACAATCTGGTGGCGCGCTTTGCCTATTTCCGCTCGACCGTGAACCCCGATTTCCGGTTGATCCGCCGCACCCGGTCGATCTTTGTCGACCTGCGCCCGCAAACCAATCTGGTCCGGATCACCGAAGCAAATCCCGATCTGCGCCCGACCAAAACCAACAATTATGATTTTGATCTGTCCTATTATTTCACCGATTCGCCGGGGCTGATCCGCGCCGGATTCTTTTACAAAACGGTGCAGGACAATTTCACCAACGTGCTGTTTCAACCAGGCAGCGACACCGAAGTGCGCGACGAGGTGTTGGCGGAGCTTGCCCCGCTGGCCGCCATCCGGCCCGAGCTGGTGGCGTTCAACGATGCCACGGTCTATCAACGCAACCGGCCCGAAAATGGTGCGGGCGGCAAAATCTATGGCGTGGAACTGGAATTGATCCGGCAGCTCAATTTCCTGCCCGGTTTCCTCAAGGATTTCGGCGTGCTGGGCAATTTGACCTGGACCAAAGGGGATTTCCCGACCCTGTTGTCAGGCCGCAATGATGATGGCACCATCGGCCAGTTCAGCTTTAACCGCCCGCTCGGCGACCAATCGCAATGGGTGTATAATGCCTCGCTGACCTATGCCCGGGACGGGTTCGACGCCCGGGTGATTTACACCCGCCAATCGGCCAGCGCCGATGTGTATAATATCCACGGGATTGACGAGGTTGTTCCAGCCTATGCAACGCTGGATGCCCGATTGTCCTATAATTTCAATCATGGCGGGTCGAGCTGGACCATCTATCTTCAGGGTGACGACCTGTTGCGCGGGTCGAAAAATATTGACCTGACCCGCGCCTTTGCGTCACAGTTTAACGGCAATGGTTCGGATTTCTTCTTTCCCGACACCTATTTGTTCGGCGGCGGGCGGACAATTACCGCCGGGTTCCGGGCCCGGTTTTGACCAGCGGCGCAGGCAGCGCCATCAGCCAAGGATGATGATGTGATCAAATGGATGGTGGTGGGGCTGGCGCTGGCCATGGCGGTGGGGGCCGCACCCCCGGTTGGCGCTGGCGAAGCAGCGCCGCCGCTGGCGCAGGCCGAACCGCCCCCCTGCACCGGTCCGGATTGTCCGCCCGCAGCCGATGCGGCGGGCGGAGCGGCTGCGCCCGAACGGCCCGCGCCAAAACCGCGCACGCTGGCCGCTTATGCCGCCGATAAGGACCGGCTGGACGGCCTGTTCCCGCTCTATCGCGATCGGATCAGCGGCGGCCTGGCGATGGAAATTGCTCCTGACCAACTGAACCGGGATTTTATTTATTACAGCTTTGTCCGCAGCGGGACCAGCGGGCTGATGGCCCAGCTTGGCGGGCTGCGCTTCGCCGGACAGATTGGCGACAATATGGTTATCCGCTTTGAACGGCGATTCAACCGGGTGCTGGTCATGCGGCAGAATGTCGGCACCGTGGTTGACCCGGCCAGCCCGCTGGCGCGGGTGCGCGACGTCAATCAGGCAAGCGGCGTGCTGGCGACATTGAACGTCGTCGCCGTGGATTACGCCAGCGGGCGCATTGTCGTTGGCCTGACCCCGCTGGTGACGGGCACCGACCTGTTGCGGATTGGCATCGCCAACCCGTTGCTGGCAACATTGGGGGCAGCCCCAACGCTCAGCCGGGCCAAGACATCGCTGGTCGATGCCCGCGCCTATCCCGCCAATATCGCGGTGACGGCGGAATATGTGTTTGACCTGCGCTCCGCAGCGGCCCCGATCAGCGTGCAATTGCAGCACAATTTTGTCGCCATGCCGCCGTCTGGCTATACCGAGCGGGCCGACGATCCCCGCGTCGGCCTGTTCTCGGTTCAGCGGACGGATATTGCCCGGGTTGACGGCCTGCCCTTTGCCGACAGCATCCGGCGCTGGCGGTTGGAAAAGGCCGACCCGGCGGCGGCGGTATCAGCGCCGGTTCGGCCCATCACCTTCTGGATCCACAATGCCACCCCGCTGGAATATCGCGACATCGTCCGCCGGGCGGTGCTGCAATGGAATGATGCCTTTGCCGAAGCCGGATTCACCGGCGCGGTGCAGGTGGAGCAGCAGCCCGACGACGCGGATTGGGATGCTGGTGATATTCGCTACAATCTGATCCAATGGGTGGCATCGCCGCAACCGCTGTTCAACGGCTATGGCCCGTCGGTTGTCGATCCGCGCACGGGCGAGATTGTCGCTGCCCATATCGTGGTGGAGCATGGCGGACTGCGCCGCCAATATGATCTGGCGGCGCTGGCACCCGCGCCGACCGCCGCTGCCGGCCAAGGCAATCACGACCATGACCATGACCGGCATGGTGGCCACGCCCATGACGCGGACGGCAATTGTCTGTTGGCGGACCATTTGCGCGGCGCACTGGGGCTGGCGCTGGCGGCGCTGGACGCCGGGGTGGTGGCGGGCGATGCCGACGCCGAGGCATGGGCAAAGCGGCTGATCGAGGAACGGCTGACCTATTTGATCGTCCACGAGGTCGGCCATACGCTGGGCCTGTCGCACAATTTCAAGGCCAGTCATTTTCGCTCACTCGATGAGCTTAAAACCCTGCCCGCCGATGCGGCGATCAGCGGGTCAGTGATGGATTATCCCGCCACCAATTTGCTGCCGGGCCGGTCGGCGGCCACCCCGATTTTTCCCACCCGGCTTGGCCCCTATGATTTTTGGGCCATTCGCTTTGCCTATGACCCAGCCCTTGGCGATCCGGCGGCCATGCAGGCGCATCTGGCCCGCGCGGGCGCGGCGGGGCTGTTGTTCGGCAACGACGCGGAAAGCATGGCCGGGCGCGGCATTGACCCGCGCACCATGCCATTTGACCAGTCCAGCGATCCGCTCGGCTTTGCTGACGCGCAACTGACCCTGATTGCCGATTTGCGCGCTGCCTTGCCGGGCGCATTGTTCGCGCGCGGGCGCTCGGCCAGTGATTTTGTCGCCGTGCATCTGGCGGCGCTGGGCATCATGCGCCAGCATTTTGCGACCATCGCCCGGCATGTGGGCGGGGTGATGGTGGACCGGGACATGGGGGCGCTGACCGGCCCCAGCGGCGGACCACTCGCCCCTCTGCGCCCGGTATCGGGTGCCGAGCAACGCCGCGCCATGGCGATGCTGGCGGCGCGGCTGTTCGCGCCCGATGCCATGCCCCTGTCCCCCGCCTATATCGCCAATCTGGTGCCGCAGCGACGGGGGCAAAGCGGCATCCGCCTGCCCGATGTGCATGACGAAATGTGGCAATTGCAAAAGGTGGCGCTGGACCATCTGCTGCGCGCCGAAACCCTGGCCCGGCTGGTCAACAGCGGTCCGCTGGGCGGGGAATATGACGTCGATAAAGCGCTGGATGATCTGGTCCGGGCAATTTTCGCCGCTGATGCCAATGGCAGCGCGACCAGCCAGCGCCGCAATCTGCAAACCCGTTTCACTCAGCAATTGATCGCGCTGTACAAAGTCCGCGGCCCGGCGGCGGACTTGCTGCGGCCGCATTTGTTGGCGCAATTGCAGGCGGTGGACGGGCTGGCGCGGCGCGGGGCGGGACGCGGTGATCCGGCCACCCGGGCCGCCCGCGCCTATATCCGCCAGCAAATTGCCGATACGCTGGTGCGGTAAGCGGCTGCGCGGCACAGCAACCGGGAAGCGCATGACCGGAAAGGGGGAAATGGTGCACCCGGAGCGATTCGAACGCCCGACCCCCAGATTCGTAGTCTGGTGCTCTATCCAGCTGAGCTACGGGTGCGTGGAGCGCTGGCGTTACGGGCTATGCCCGCGCAGCGCAACCCTTTTTCCGTCGCCTATCCCCGCGACTTCAGCGCGGCCTGCGCCGCCGCCAGCCGCGCGATGGGAATCCGGTATGGCGAGGCGCTGACATAATCCAGCCCCACGCTTTCACAAAAGAAGATGCTGGGCGTATCGCCGCCATGTTCGCCGCAAATCCCCATTTTCACCGCTGGCCGCGTTGCCCGGCCGCGCGCGGCGGCCAGTTCAATCAACTGGCCCACCCCGGCCACATCCAGGCTGACAAACGGATCCGCCAGGAAAATGCCCTTGTCGACATAATGGGTCAGGAACCGGCTGGCGTCGTCGCGGCTGATGCCGATGGTCGTCTGGGTGAGGTCATTGGTGCCAAAGCTGAAAAATTCAGCAGTCTCGGCAATTTCACCGGCCATCAGCGCAGCGCGCGGCAATTCGATCATCGTGCCGACCAGATATTCGATCCTGGCCCCGCGCGCTGCAAACACCGCCGCGCCGGTTTCGTCGATCACCGCCTTCATCAAATCCAGTTCGCGCTTGGTTGCCACCAGCGGAATCATGATTTCCGGAATTGGCGCAGCCCCGGTGCGGGCGGCGACATCCAGCGCCGCCTCGAAAATCGCCTGTGCCTGCATTTCATAGATTTCTGGGTAGGTGACACCCAGCCGGCAGCCGCGATGGCCCAGCATCGGGTTGAGTTCGTGCAGTTCGGCGGCGCGATTCTTCAGCTTTTCAATGCCAACCCCGGCGCTGGCGGCGACGTCGGCAAAATCCTCCTCGCGCGTGGGCAGAAATTCGTGGAGGGGCGGATCAAGCAGACGGATCGTGACCGGCAGGCCCGCCATCACCTCGAATATCCCGTCAAAGTCGCGCCGCTGTTCGGGCAGCAATTTGGCCAGGGCAACCCGGCGGTCCGCCTCGCTGTCCGCCAAAATCATCTCGCGCACCGCCGCAATCCGGCTGGCCTCGAAAAACATATGTTCCGTGCGGCACAGGCCGATGCCCTCGGCGCCAAAATCGCGGGCCACCTTGGCATCCGCCGGGGTTTCGGCGTTGGTTCGCACCCGCATCCGCCGCACCTTGTCGGCCCACACCATCAAGGTGCCGAAATCGCCGACCAGTTCGGGCAGCAGTGTCGCGACCTCGCCCGCCATCACTTCGCCGGTTGATCCGTCAAGGGTCAATATATCCCCCTCCCCCAGCCGCCGGTCGCCAATCGTCAGGGTGCGCGCGGCGGCGTCAATGTTCAGCCCGCCAGCGCCCGACACACAGGGCCGCCCCATGCCCCGCGCCACCACGGCGGCGTGTGACGTCATGCCGCCACGGGCGGTCAAAATGCCGCGCGCCGCGTGCATGCCGTGAATATCCTCTGGCGAGGTTTCCACCCGCACCAAAATGACCGCATCGCCCATGGCGGCGGCGCGTTCGGCACTGTCGGCGTCGAACATGATCTTGCCCGATGCCGCGCCGGGGCTGGCGGGCAGCCCCTTGGTCAGCACATCGCGCGGGGCCGCCGGGTCGAGCGTGGGGTGCAGCAATTGATCGAGCGCGCCGGGGTCCACGCGCAGCACCGCCTCCTCTTCGCTGATCAGCCCTTCGGCGGCCATATCGACCGCGATTTTCAGCGCCGCCTTGGCGGTGCGCTTGCCGCTGCGGGTTTGCAACATCCACAATTTGCCGCGCTCGACGGTGAACTCAATGTCCTGCATGTCGCGGTAATGGCGTTCCAGCGTGTCGAACACCCCGGCCAGTTCGGCATAGGTGGTCGGCATCGCCTCTTCCATGCTAGCCGGCTTTGCCCCCGCCGCTTCGCGCGCCGCGCGGGTCAGATATTGCGGGGTGCGGATGCCCGCCACCACATCCTCGCCCTGGGCATTCACCAGCCATTCGCCGTAATAGGCGCGCGCGCCGGTCGCCGGGTCGCGGGTGAAGGCCACACCCGTCGCCGATGTGTCGCCCATATTGCCGAACACCATCGCCTGCACATTCACCGCCGTGCCCCATTCGGCGGGAATGGCGTTCAAGCGGCGGTACACCCGCGCCCGCTCGCTTTCCCAACTGGTGAACACCGCGCCGATTGCGCCCCACAATTGTGCACGCGGGTCCTGCGGAAATTCGGCGCCCGATTGGTCCAGCACCAATTGCTTGTAGGTCGCAACGAGTGCCCGCAAATCATCCGCCGACAATTCGGTGTCGAGATAATAGCCGCGATCCTCCTTGGCCACCTCCAGCGCCTCTTCAAAGGCCGCATGGTCCAGCCCCAGCACGACATCAGCATACATTTGGACAAAGCGGCGATAGCTGTCCCAGGCAAAACGCGCATCGCCCGCTGCCGCCGCCAACCCCTCAACCGTCGCATCATTCAGGCCCAGGTTCAGCACCGTGTCCATCATGCCGGGCATCGACACGCGCGCACCCGACCGCACCGATACCAGCAGCGGATCGGCGACATCGCCAAAGCTGCGCCCGGTAATCCCCTCAATATGGCGGATTCCCGCCTCAACCTCGGCGGTCAGCGTGGCCGGGAACTGCTGGCCATCGGCATAATAGGCCGTGCAGACCTGGGTGGTGATGGTGAAGCCCGGCGGGACCGGCAGGCCGATGGAGGCCATTTCGGCCAGATTGGACCCCTTGCCGCCCAGCAATTCCTTGGCCCGTTCAGCGGTGGTGGCTGCACCGCCAAACAAATGCACCATCGGGGTCGTGTCGGTCATATCTTAGGCTCCTGCTGACCCTGGGGAGGCGGGGTGGCGGGGAAATGGGGTGGTTGCGACAAGATGGTTATGGGGTGCGCCTAGCCTTCAATTTTGGAAAAGTCAGCAACGCTGTGCACTGCGTCCCGAAACCGGACGAGCAGGGCCAGCCGGGCGGCGCGAACGGCGGGGTCGGGGTCGTTGACCATCACCGCGCCGAAAAATGCATCAATCGGCCCGCGCAGCCCGGCCAGCGCCGCCATGGCGTCGGTAAAGCGTTCATCGGCAACAGCAGCGGCAACGGCGGGTTCGGCGGCGGTGAGGGCGGCGCACAGGGCGGCGTCAGCGGCAACCAAGCCCTCCCCCGCGCGGGGGAGGGTTGGGAGGGGGTGATGCGGCGCGGGCACGGCTTGCCCAGCCGCCACAGCTTCCCCCTCACCCCGACCCTCTCCCCGCCGGGGAGAGGGGGCATCGCCGTCCGCTGTTTTCAGCAAATTGGCCGCGCGCTTATAAGCCGCGAGCAGGTTGGTGCCGTCATCGGTGGCGACAAAGGCTTGCAGCGCATGAACCCGGGCGAGCAGGCGGACGAGATCGTCCTCT
>DAIUBZ010000009.1:0-3217 GCA_036846445.1 Sphingopyxis sp.
TGGACGGGATAACCGCTGAAAGCATCTAAGCGGGAAGCCTCCCTCAAGATAAGATTTCATAGGACCGTGGAAGACCACCACGTTGATAGATCGGATGTAGAAGTGCGGTAACGCATGGAGCTAACCGATACTAATTGTCCTATTCGCGCTTGAAGAGTCCCACCATCAATGACAGTCCTGTCTGGACTTTGTTGATCGGATGGTTTGACAGCTCGAAACGCCATATCACACCCAAATCCATGGCAAACATGGTGCATCGATTGAAACCCAACCCACCCCTCATGCCGGCTTCATTGCTTGGTGACCATAGCGTCAGTGACCCACCCGATCCCATCTCGAACTCGGCCGTGAAACCTGACTGCGCCGATGGTACTGGTGCTTAAGCAACGGAAGAGTAGGTCGTCGCCAGGCATTGTAGCCGGCATGCGGGGCAGTTGGAAAAACCCATTCACAATCTCAAGGGGCGGCTTCGGCCGCCTTTTGTCGTTGCCCGCCCGGATTCGGGCATGGTTGACGCGGGATGGAGCAGCCCGGTAGCTCGTCAGGCTCATAACCTGAAGGTCGCAGGTTCAAATCCTGCTCCCGCAACCAACCATTTTATCACCCCGTGGCCGCTGGCTGCGGGGTTTTTTGGTTGGGCTGACCCGGTGGCCAACTGCGGGGTGCGCCTGTGTGGTCCGCGCTTGCAATCGGTGGGGCCTGCTGGCACCGCGCAAGCATGGCTGAACAGTTTGATTTCACCTCTGACAATGCGGCTTCGGTGCATCCCGCTATTTGGGCGGCACTTGCGGCGGCGGATCGTCCGGACCGTAGCTATGACGGTGATGCGCTCAGCCAAGCGCTGAACGGGGCCTTTTCCGCCTTGTTTGGCACGCCCTGCGATGCCATCTGGCTGACCACCGGGACGGCTGCCAACAGCATCGCGCTGGCCCATCAACTGCGCCCCTATCAGGCGGTGCTGTGCCACGCCGAGGCGCATATTGAGGTGGACGAGTGCGGCGCGCCGGGATTTTTCGCAGGTGGCGCGAAATTGCTGCTGGTTGATGGGCCAAGTGCCAAGCTCACCCCGGCGGGCCTGGCTGAACGGTTGGCGGCCATTCGCCCCGATGTCCATCAGGTCCAGCCTGGTGCCATCGCGATCACCAACGCCAGCGAATATGGCGCGAGCTGGACGCCGGGCGAAGTGGCCGCAATCGGCGATATCGCTCGGCAAAAGCGGCTGAAACTCCACATGGATGGCGCGCGCTTTGCCAATGCGATTGCCCATGTCGGCTGCCATCCCGCCGAGGTGACATGGCGTGCCGGGGTCGACTCGCTGGCCTTTGGCTTCACCAAAAATGGTGCCATGCTGGCGGAAGCGCTGATATTTTTTACCGGCAACGCCGGGCCGGGCCTGCGCGAATGGCGCAAGCGCAGCGGCCATTTGCTCAGCAAGGGGCGCTTCGTTGCCGCCCAGATCCTTGCAATGCTAAGCGATGATCTGTGGCTGACCAATGCACGGGCCGCCAACGCGGGGGCGGCGGCGATTGCGGCGGCCTGCCCCGGCAGGTTGCTTCATCCGGTTCAGGCCAATGAAGTGTTCGTTCGGCTGTCCGCCGCTGAGGCCGCCGCGCTGCGTGCCGCTGGCTTTGGGTTTCATGACTGGGGGCCGGATGCGGCCCGGCTGGTGGTGAGCTGGGATCAATCCCCAGACTCCGTCGGCGCGCTGGCCGCCGCGCTGGCGGCACTCGATGCGCCCTGCACATGACCGGTCCCGCTGCGCCGAGCTTGCTGGCACCCCGGGTCCTCATCCCGTTTCTGCTCGTCACGCTGATCTGGGGATCGACGTGGATCGTCATCCGCGACCAACTCGGCAGTGGGGCGGGGGCGGTGCCGCCAGGCTGGTCGGTGACCTATCGCTTTGCGGCGGCGGCGGCGGCCATGTTCATGCTGGTGGCAATGCGGCGCGAGCCATTTTGGCCGGGCTGGCCGATGGTCGGCTTTGCTCTGATGTTGGGCCTCGCCCAATTTGTGTGCAATTTCAACTTTGTCTATCGCGCGGAGCTTTATGTCACATCCGGGCTGGTGGCGGTGCTGTTCGCGCTGCTGATCATCCCCAACACGCTGATGGGGCGCTTGTTTCTGGGCACAGCGATCACCTCGCGTTTTGCCATTGGTGCGGGCGTGGCCCTGGCCGGGGTTGGCATGATGATCCTGCACGAATATCGGATCGCGGTCACCCAGTCGGCAGGCGGCGGCGCGGCGGTTCTGCTGGGAACGGCCCTGACGCTGGCCGGCGTGTTCAGCGCATCGGTTGCCAATGTCATGCAGGGCGGGCGCTTTGCGCGCAGCAAGCCGATCATCTCAATGGTCGCGTGGGCGATGCTGCTCGGCACGTTGCTCAACGCTGCGCTGGCCGCCGCCACCGTTGGCCCGCCGCAGTGGGATGGGCGCCCGGCCTATGGCGCCGGCATCATCTATCTGGGCATCATCGCCAGCGCGGTCGCATTTCCGCTGTATTTCGGCGTGATCCGCGCGGTTGGCCCCGGCCCGGCGGCATGGTCCAGCGTGCTGGTGCCCATTATCGCAATGGCAATTTCGACCCTGGCGGAGGGCTATATCTGGTCGCCGCTGTCGCTGATTGGCGGGGTGCTGGCACTGGCAGGCATGGTCATTGCCCTTGCGGTCAAACCGGGCGCGGCGGCTTTCGGTGCCGTTCCCGCGCCAAGGCAACGCTAAACGGCACCAGCGTCGGCGTGTTCTTGGCTCCCGTTTGTCCCGGCTTCAACCGCACTGCCTGCGGGTCGATTGCGGTGTCGAACGCAACCCCAAATCGGCCATTTTCGGCCCATGCAACGCGCCCACCCGCAACCGGGATGTTGGGCAACGTCACCCGGACAACCGTACCGACCACCAAAACCGTGCCGGCCTCCGCCAGAAAGCCCCCTTGCGACAAATTGCGGACCCGGGCGCTGATCGGCGTGGCCAGGCCAGCGGCGCTGATCTGGGCCAGCAGGAACAGGCTGTCGCGCGGGGATTCCCGGCCAGCTTCCTGCGCGAACAGTGCATTGGGGTCGAATTCGGGTTGGTTCACGGCCTGCCGCCTTCACAAATATAGTTCAACACCCCCATTATTAGCGCCGCAAGGTTGCCCAATTGTGAAGATGGCGCGCGCCAGCCCGGACCGGATCGCAGCAACGCGGGGGGGGGGGAGAGCGCTCGACCTGGTTCAATCAGG
>DAIUBZ010000009.1:3227-18618 GCA_036846445.1 Sphingopyxis sp.
GCCCGGACCGGATCGCGGCAACGCGGGGGCCGTAGAGCGCTCGACCTCGTTCAATCAGGTCAAAACGCGCTCTAACCCGCCCTACCCCCGCCCGCGATAGGCGGCGACCCCCTGATCCGGCAGCCACAGGGCGGCGGGCGGCGGGCCGGATTGCCAGAACACGTCAATCGGAATGCCGCCGCGCGGATACCAATAGCCGCCGATCCGCAGCCAGTGCGGGCGCATTTCATCGAACAGCCGCCGCCCGATGCCGACGGTGCAATCTTCGTGAAAGGCGGCATGGCCTCGAAAACTGCCCAGAAACAATTTCAGCGATTTGGACTCGACGATGGTTTGATCCGGGGCGTAATCAATCACCAGATGGGCGAAGTCCGGCTGAGCCGTGACCGGGCACAATGACGTGAATTCAGGCACGGCGAAGCGGGCCAGAAACAATTCACCGACCCGGGGATTGGGCACATAATCCAATATCGCGGCGTCGGGGCTGGCGGGGGCACTGCTGTCACGGCCCAGATACAGGGGCGCGGCGGTGTGGTGGGTGGAATCAGACATGGGCTTCGTCTAGATGAGGGCAAAGCAATTGTCATCCCGCCGCAGCCGGGGATAGCGGCGGCCGCCCCGGCCCGCCAGATAAAGGAAAATCCTGCATGTCCGCCGACCGGCCCCGCCAGATTGTCTCGGCCCTGATGCTGATTTTTGTGGCGTTGGCCGGGCTGGCCGCAGCGCCCGCTGCCGCGCAGGACCAGCCGCCGCCGGCCGCCGGGTTTCGCCTTGAACCCGAAGCGCCCGCCCGGCCCGCCGGGGTGCAAGGCCCTGCGGATGGCATTTTGCCGCCCCGTCCGCTGGGCCAGCCGCTGCCTGCTCCCGGCGCATCGGCTCGTCCTGGCCCGCCCATCGCCGCGCCGCCACCGCCTGAGCGACCGGCGGGGATCCAGCCGACCGCCGAAACGACCCGTCAGCCCGCTGGCCAGCCCGGACCGCGCCCGGCTGTGCCGGCCTCCCGCCCGCGGCCGGACAGTGCCGCTGATCCCGGCGGGGTGCGGCCTTCCGGGCCGGTGATGCCGCCCCCGCCCCCCGCCGATGTGGCCGCCGATGCCGCCGCCGACACCATGGGGGTGCCATCGATTGAGCCTCCGCCCCCCCGGATCCTCGACATTAATGGTCCGCCTGAATTGGCCGGCGCTCCGGCTGGCGGTGTGCCGTGGTGGTTGGCGGCGGGGGTGGTGTTGCTGCTTGGTCTGCTGCTGGCCGGGTTGCGGGGGCGTCGCCGCCGGGCGGCGGCCGGTGGCCCGATTATCGCCGCTGCACCAGCCGCTGCTGGGCCGCAGCCACCGCTTGACCTTGGCAATTTTGCGCCGCCCGCGCCCGCGCCACCTGTTCCGGTCGCGTCCCCGGCTGGGCTGGTTACCACCCGGATGCCGCGCGCGGCATCGCCGCCGCCGCAGCGCGCAGCGGTGGCGGCCAGCCTTGGCATCAGCGCGGTGCGTTTGACCGCCGAGCAGTTGGAGTTTGCCTTTGAGCTGGAGCTGGCGAATCGCGGGGCGGTGGCGGCGGAGGGTATATTGGTGCGGCTGCTGCTGGCGCAGACCAGCGCCGGGCAGCAAGCGGCGATGGAAGCGTTTTTTGACGGGCTGCGCGGGCAGGTTCTGGCCGATGGCATGGCGCTGGTGCCGGGCGAGGTGCAGCAGCTAACCGGCCAATTGTCGCTGGCGCGCGCCAATGCGCCGCCGCTGCCCGTTGGCGGCCACCCGGTACTGATCCCGGTGCTGGCGGTCGATGTCAGCTATCATTGGGATGGCATGGGCGACGGCTTTGGCCAGGATGCGCGGACCTATGTCATCGGCCAACCGGGCGCGGGCGGGCCGGGCCGGGTGATGCCGATTCGGCTCGATTTGCTGCCCCGCGCGCTGCCGGGGGCAATTGCGGCAGCCACCGGGCTGATGCGGCACAATTAGCACCGATCAGTCGCTTGTCATTCGCGGCGCAGCGGCATAGGCTTGTCAGGCAAAAAAGGGTTGCGGCCGGGACGGTGGCGGGGGCCATTGGTGCCGGGTGACAGCCCATATTTTCAGGAGCGACGCATGAATCCGTTGGTATCGACCGAGTGGCTGGCAAATGAAATTGGTGCGACGGACCTGAGGGTCGTTGATGCCACCTGGGCGATGCCGGACAGCGGCGTGGATGCCCGGGCGGAATATGAGGCGGGCCATATCCCGACGGCCGTGTTCATGGATTTGGCTGATCTGGTCGATGCCGCCAATCCGGTGCCGAACATGGCCCCGCCGCCGGAAAAATTTGCCAGCCGGATGCAGACCTTGGGTCTGGGCGATGGCAGCCGGATTGTGCTGTATGACAACAGCCCGATCAAAAGCGCGGCGCGCGCGTGGTGGCTGCTGAAATTGTTCGGTGCCCATGATGTTGCGCTGCTCGATGGCGGTCTGGCGAAGTGGAAGGCCGAGGGGCGGGTGCTGGAAATGGGCAAAACCACCCTGCGCCATCGCCATTTCACCGTCTGGCACGACGCCCGGGCCGTGCGCGACAAGGCGCAAATCCGGGCCAATCTGGACAGCAGTGCCGAACTGCTCGCCGATGCACGCGGGCCGGAACGGTTCACCGGTGCCGAACGCGACCCGCGCCCCGGTCTGGCACCCGGCCATATCCCGGGGTCGCGCAACCTGCCCTTTGGCCAATTGTTCGCCGCCGATGGCACGTGGAAGACCGGCGACGCGTTGGCGGCGGCCTTTGCCGATGCCGGGGTCGCGCTGGACGGGCCATTGGTTGCCACCTGCGGATCCGGCATGACCGCCTGTGTCATCGCATTTGGCGCGCATTTGCTGGGCAAGGAAGATGTCGCGGTTTATGACGGCAGTTGGGCCGAATGGGGCATGGACCCGGCGACACCCAAGGCCACGGGCGCAGCCTGAGGCCGGTGTCGGCGCATGGCGATCATCCGGTTGACGGGATTGGCATTGGCACCCGGCTGGCCGGGGCGGGGCGGCGGCCGGAATGGACCAGTGATCCCCGGCTGGGCGGCGGCGTGGTCAATGTCCCGGTGTGGCGGGCGTCCACCACCCTTTATGCCAATGTCGCCGATTTGGCGGCCCGGCCCCATGACACCCACGACCAGTTGTTTTACGGGCGGCGCGGCACGCCAACGGTGTGGGCACTGGCCGATGCGCTGACCGAATTGGAAGCCGGGGCGGCGGGCACATTGCTGTTTCCATCCGGCGTTGCTGCTATCGCCACCGCCCTGCTCGCGGTGCTGAAGCCGGGTGACGAGCTGCTGATGGTCGACAGCGCCTATGGGCCCAGCCGGGATTTGGCCGATGGCTTGTTGGCCGATCATGGCATCACCACCCACTATTATCCGCCCGGCATTGGCGGGGATATTGCCGGATTGTTCACCCCCGCCACCCGGGCGGTGCTGCTGGAAAGTCCCGGCAGCCTGACTTTCGAGGTGCAGGATGTGCCCGCGATCACCGCCGCCGCCCGGGCGCACGGCGCGGTGACAATCATCGACAACAGCTGGGCCACGCCGCTGTTTTTCCCGGCCATCGCGCGCGGGGTGGACATCGCCATGGCCAGTTTGAGCAAATATATCGGCGGCCACAGCGATTTGATCATGGGGTCACTGACGGTGGCATCCGCGCTATGGCCCCGCCTGCGGGCCATGGCCTATCATTTAGGCCAGGCGGTTTCGCCCGATGATTGTGCGCTGGCGCTGCGCGGGCTGCGCACGCTGGAGGTGCGGATGGCGCGGCACCAGTCCAGCGGGTTGGCGGTGGCGGACTGGCTGGCGGCCCAGCCGTGGACCGGGAAAATGCTGCACCCCGCGAGGCCTGACTGTCCCGGCCACGCCCTGTGGGTGCGGGATTTTCTGGGCGCGAGCGGGCTGTTCGCGTTCAGCTTGCCCGGCGCGAGCACCGCGGCGCGGGCGGCATTTGTCGATGCGCTGCGCCATTTTGGCATTGGTTATAGCTGGGGCGGCTTTGAAAGCCTGGCCCTGCCGGTTGATCCGCACCGCACCGTGCAGCCGTGGGGGGCCGACGGCCCGCTGGTCCGGCTGTCAATCGGGCTGGAGGACCCCGGCGATCTGATCGCCGATCTGGACCGCGCCGCGAAGCTGGCGGGTCTTGGCTGATTGCGGCGAGAGCGCGCCGCGCGCTTATTGAACCAGTCGCGCCGCCGCCGGGGCCATTTTGGCATTGTCATGGTCGGCGCCGGGCACCAGTTCCAGCCGCCAGCCGAATGTCCAGCCATTGGCCTGGGCCACGTCTCTGGCTGCGGCAAAAAATGCCTTGCCCCGGGCCAGCCGGTGCCGCCCCTGTGCCATGGCACCAGCCGAGCGGTTGAGCGAGGGGTGGCGGGCGTCATGATCGCGCGCACCCAGCAGGATCACCACATCCCGGGCCAGCGCCGCCCGCAGCGCAGGCGCATCCACTGGCGCACCGCCAAGGCCATAGGGATAGGGCCGGGTCAGATCGGGAAAACTGTACCACCCGGCATTGGCCGGGATGAAGCGGGTGGCCCGCGCCCCCGGTTTCATCCACAGCAGGCGGTGGACAAATTGCGACCCCGCCGAATGGCCATAGAGCGTATATCCGCTCTGTTCGCTGCCCAGCCGCCGCCGCACTTCGTCAAACAGCGGCTCGATCGCGGAAAAACTCCACAGATTTTCCTCTCGTGGCGCGCCGCTGTCCCGTTCGGTCAGATGGCCGAGGTTATAGCCGTTTGCTCCGGGAAATTGCCCGGCATCAAACTCCGGCGCCACCACGACAAAGCCGCCGGCATCGGCATGGGCGACCCATTGCTCGCGGTAACGGTCGGCATCACGCCCCACCCCGTGCATGATGATCGCAATCGGCGCGCGGCGGCGGTCCGCGCTGGCAGGTACATAGGTCCAGACCTTGATCGGCGGGCCGTCCCACCCGGCAAACACAAAACCGTGGCGGCCCACATCCAGTGCCGGCGGGGCCACTGCTGGGACCGGTGCGGCGGGGGGCACCGGCGGGGACGCAGCCTGGGCCGCAGCCGCCCCGGCCCAGCACGCGGTCAGCAGCGCAGCGACAGTCGGGATGATAGCGGCCATGGCGGTGATCCTTTCGGCGTTGCCATCGGTGCTGGAGCGATTTCCAGCCAGATGGCATCATCTGGCGCCTCTAAAAATCGCTTAAAAGCACAGCGTTAGAGCGCTCGATCTGATATAATCAGGTCAGGCACTCTAAATCATATTTGGCCCAGTGCAAAGGCCGGTCGGGGTGTTGCGCCGATATCGCTCCGGGCCTATTCCGTCCTGATGCTGTCTGCCCCGAATCCGCCTGTCCGCCGCATCGCCGGGGAACTCAGTACGGTTCACCTTCGCCATTATGATGTCGTGATGGCGGCATTTGTGGCGGTGCTGCTGTTGTCCAACCTGATCGGTGCGGCGAAATTGGCTGAAGTCGGTGGCTTCACCTTTGGCGCCGGGATTTTATTCTTTCCGATCAGCTATGTGATCGGCGACATTTTGACTGAAGTTTATGGCTATGCCCGGGCGCGGCGGGTGATCTGGACCGGCTTTGCCGCGCTCATCTTCATGGCATTCATGAGCTGGGCGGTGGTGGCCATGCCGCCCGCGCCGGGGTGGGACGGACAGGCGGCCTATGAAACCGTGTTTGGCAACACCTGGCGGATTGTGGCGGCGTCGATCTTGGCATTTTCGGTTGGCGAGCTGGCCAACAGCTATGTGATGGCGCGGATGAAAATCTGGACCGCGGGCAAATATCTCTGGTCGCGCACCATCGGCTCGACGGTGGTGGGGCAGGGGCTGGACAGTCTGATTTTCTATCCCGTCGCCTTTTTGGGGGTGTGGACCACCGAGCAAGTGGTGATGGTGATGGTGACCAACTGGCTGCTGAAAATCCTGTGGGAGGCCGCATTGACCCCGGCCACCTATGTCGCGGTGGCGCGGCTGAAACGCAGCGAAGGGGTGGATGTGTTTGACGAGGGCACGGATTTCACCCCGTTTCGCTCAAAGTTATGAATGCGGCTGACTATCAGGCGCTCAAGCTGTGGCTGATGGACGCGGTGCCGCTGGCCAAGGATGCGCTGCATATCCACATTGCGCTGGCGATTTTCGTCGCGGTTCGGCTGTTGTGGCGGCGGCGTGGTGGCTGGTGGTTGGCGTGGGCGGCGGCGCTGGCGGCGGCACTGGCGGGTGAGTATTTTGATCTGGTGAACGAAGGGGCGACCAGCATCGCCGACGCCTGGACCAACGCCCATGGTGCCCATTGGCAGGACATCTGGAACGGCATGGCGTGGCCCACCATTTTGTTGCTGGTGGGGCGCTGGCTGCACCCGCCGCCGCGCCCGACGCTTCAGCCAGCCAATGCCGCCAGCAGCCCGGCGAACAACAGCCGCCCGTCCTGATTGCCATGGGCAGGTTCGGCGGCGCGTTCCGGGTGCGGCATCATTCCCAGCACATTGCCCGCCGAATTCAGCACCCCGGCAATGTCGCGCGCCGAGCCGTTTACCGGCTCGGCATAGCGAAACGCCACCTGCCCCTCACCCTCCAGCTGGTCCAGCGTGGCATCGTCGGCAAAATAGGCCCCATCATGGTGCGCCACGGGAATGCGGATCGTCTGTCCGGCGGTATAGCCGCGCAGCAGCGCACTGGCGCTCGTACCGACGGTTAGCGGCACTGTGCGGCACACAAAGTTGAGGCCGGCGTTGCGCATCAGCGCGCCGGGCAGCAGCCCCGCCTCGGTCAGCAACTGAAAGCCGTTGCACACCCCCAGCACCGGCACACCCCGTTCCGCCGCCGCGCGCACCGCCGCCATGATCGGCGACCGCGCCGCCATCGCCCCGGACCGCAGATAGTCGCCATAGGAAAAGCCGCCGGGCAGAGCGATAAAGTCGATGCCGTCCGGCAATTGGGTGTCGCGGTGCCAGAGGCGCGCGGGGGCATGGCCGCTGATCCGCTCAATCGCGACAGCCATATCGCGGTCGCAATTTGACCCCGGAAAGGTGATGACCGCCGACTTCATCCCGCGCTGGCCACCCGCTCGATCCGGTAATTTTCGATGACCAGATTGGCCAGCAATTGGCGGCACATGGCATCCAGATCGGCGTCGCTGACGCTGTCGGCCACGTCGAGTTCGAAGAACCGGCCCGCCCGGACATTGTCCACCCCGGAAAAGCCCAGCCCCGCCAGCGCCTGGCCAATCGCCCGGCCCTGCGGATCGAGCACGCCATTTTTGAGCGTGACATGGACGTGAACCTTCATGCGTTTCATCCCCGGCAGTTGCGGCCCGCCCCCTATGGCCAGCGAGCGGGCAAAGGGCAAGTGGCGGGGGACAGGGCCGCGCCCACCACATCGGCGCGGTCGGTGGCGATGACCACTGCGCCGCTGCGCGCCAAATCCCGATATTCCGCTGGATCGCCATCGGCCAGCCACGCATCGTCCAGCCGCACGCCGGGGCGGCCCAATGTGCCGAACATCGGCTCAATCCCGCGCTGGCGCAGCGCGGCAAACAGCGCCGGGCTGGGCTGGCGCGTGCCGGTCCACGCCAGCGTCCGGTCCGGGGCCAGCCCGGCGGCGGCGTGGGCATCGGCGGCGGCCACCTCGGCAATGTCAGCCGACACCATCAATTCGGGGGCCAAGCGGGCGACCAGCGCCGCATCGGCCAGATTATAGGTGATGATCGCGGCATGGCCGGCGGCCCCCGCCGCGCGCACCGCCGCAATCACCTCGGCAAATGGCGGCGGCGCGCCGGGCGCGGGCCGCTTGACATCCAGCGTCACCACCGCCCGCCGCGCCACAATCAGCGCCAGCGCGTCAGCCAGCGTCGGCACGGTTTCGGCCACCAGCCGGCCATCGGCATCGCGCAGCCGCAGCGGGGCCAGCTCTGCCCAGCCCCGCGCCGCCGCCCGGCCCGTCCCGCTGGTGGTCCGGTCCAGCCGGTCATCGTGGAGCAGGAACAGCACGCCGTCGGCGCTGCGCGACACGTCAATCTCGACAATCGCGTGGCGGTTGGCGTCCAGCGTGGCCCGGATCGCAGCCAGGCCATTTTCGGGCCGCCCCGCCGCTGGCCCGCCCCGGTGCGCGCTCACCACAGTCTCACCCCGGTCGCGCAGGCAGTCGAAGTAGGCGGGCAGACCGCCGCCCCCCTTCCCCGCTGTCCCGATGCCCGGTCCGGCGGCACAGCCCGCCAGCAGCGCCAGCGCCAGCGCGGCGCCCAGCCGCCGGTTCACGGCTGGCCCGACACTTTGCTGGGGTGGACCGCGCGGATCACCAGCGCCTTGTCATCAGTCAGATAGCGCTGGGCCAGGGCAAACAGGTCCGCCGGGGTCGCCGCTTCAACCGCCGCGATTGCACCGCGACTGCGGTCCAGCCGCCCCGCCTCGCTGGTGGCGCGGCTGACATAGGGCAGCCAATAGCCATTTTCGCGCCGGGCGTTGGTCAATTGCTCCACCAGTGGCGTGCGGGCGCGGGCGAGCAGATCGGCGCTGGGCGGCGCGGCGCGCAATTCGGCGGCAATGGAGCGCATCGCCGCCTCGGCTGCGGCCAGATCGCCATAGTCAATCGCACTTTGTGTGAACAAATGGCCATAGCCCGGGAAGTTGCGTGACAGGTCAGACCCCGCCGACGGGCTGTAGGTTTTGCCGAGGCGCTCGCGCAATTCATCGGTCAGCATCAGGCGCAGCACCCGGCCCAGCAGGTTGATCTGCATCGCCTCCGCCAGATCGGCGTCATCGCGCGCGGGCCAATAGAGCCGGATTTCAGCTTGCTCCGGCTGGCCCTTGTGGATCAGCGTGCGCAGGCTGCGGTCAGCGGCAAAGGCCACCACGCGGCTGGCCGGATTGACCACAAAGTCCGGGCGGCGCTGCGGCAATGCGCCAAAGGTGGCGGCAATGGCGGCAATGGCGGCATCTTCGTCAACCGCGCCGACAACGCCGATTTCCACCGCGCCATTGGCATAAGCGTCGCGGCTGGCATCGCGCAGCCCGTCCCAATCGAGCGCCAGCATCTTGTCCAGCGGCGGGGTTGCGAACCGGGGATTGTCATTGGCCAAAATCGCCTCGACATCCCGGCCCATCACCGCGTTCGGCGTGGCATCATTGGCGGCGTAAATGCGGGGCAGAGCCGCGCGCAGCAGCGCCAGCCCATCGGCGCGCCAGCCCGGATCGGCCACATAAGCCGCCAGCACCTGAGCCTGCAGGGGCAAATCGCGCGGGGTGGTGCGGGCGGTGGTGCCGAAATTGTCCAGCCCCATGGTCCACCCTGCCGCCACGCTGCGCCCCGCCAAGACCGTCCGCAGGTCATCGACGCTGTGCTTGCCCAGCCCGCCCAGCGACAAAGCGCCGCCCAGCGCAAAGCGCAGCGGATCGTCGGGGGCCAATTGGCTGCCGCCATCGACGCGGACATTCACCAGCACCGTATCATCCTGAAAATCCGTGCGCTTGATGTTCAGCATGACGCCATTGTTGAAGCGAATGCGGCGGATGTTCAGGTCGGCCACCCGCTCATCGCTGACCACCTGTCCCGGCGTGCCAAAATCGGTGTAGGCAAAGGTGGCGGCGGCGGCGGCGACCGGCGGGGTGGTCGCGGTCTGGCTGGCGGCGCGCCACGCGGCCAGCACCGCCTCGCTGCCGCCCGGCACCTCGGTCTTGGCGGTCACGCGGATCAGCGGCGGGCCAAATTCGGCCTGCCGCGCGGCAAAGGCGGCGCTGACGGCGGCGGCGGTCAGCCCCGTGGCAACCGTTTCAAACAGGTCGCGGTTGACCTCTGGCCGCGCGAACACCGATTTGCCATCGGCGACGGCCAGCAAGCCGCTGGCCAGGCTGGTGTTGCGGCGGGTCGCGGCGGCGGCGACGGCGTCGGCATAGCCCTGGCGGCGGTTGGCCACTGCCTCGGCCAATTCCGCCTCGGTAAAGCCGTGGGCGGCGGCGGCGCGCCATTCGCGGTCGATCAGCGCCAGCGCCGCCTGCCATTGCCCATCCTTGGCATTGGCGGACAGGCTGACGGAATCGGCGATATCTAAGTTGCGGCTATAGCCCATGCCGCCGCCCAGCATCGGGCTGTCCTCGGCCAGCGCCAGCTTGGCCAGCCGCCGGTTGACAATGTCCACGCCCAGCCCGTCGATCATCGCCTGTCGCCGGTTCGCGGCGGTGTCCGGGCGGGCGACGAATGGCCGGTGGCGGGTGAAGCTGACCGCCTCGCCCAATGCCGGGTCGACATAGACGCTGGCGGCGGCGGGCCGCCGCGGGTCCACGGTGCCGATGTCCGGGTCTGGCCCGGCGGGTCCGCGCCCGGTCCAGTCGCCAAAGCGCGCGGCGATTCGCGCGGCAATGTCGGCGGGATCGACATCGCCGACCACCACCAATGTCGCGCGTTCGGGGCGGTAATAGCGTTGATACAGGTCGATGATCCGCTCCCGCGGGGCATTTTTCACCACTTCCATCAGCCCAATGGGCAGGCGTTGCCACGCGGTCGTGTCAGGATAGGTGAAGGTCAGATTGTCCACCGCGTTGCGAAACTGGAATGTGTTGCGCACCTGTTCCTCGGCCACAATCACGCCGCGTTCGCGGTCAACGGCGGCGGCGGTGATGGTCAATTCGCTGGCGGTTTCGCGCATCAGCATCAGCGCGGTGTCGATCAGATCGTCGCTGGCCTGGGGCAGGTCCAGCCGGTAATTGGTGTTGTCCAGCCCGGTCGATGCATTGGTGTCCGCGCCGAACGCCAGCCCCTTGCGCTCCAGCAATTTCACCATTTCGCCTTCCGGCACATTGGTCGATCCGTTGAACGCCATATGCTCCAGAAAATGGGCCAGCCCGCGCTGGTCCTCGGCCTCGGCAAAGCTGCCGACATCGATGGACAGGCGCACCGATGCGGTGCCCTTTGGCGTGGCATTGGCCAGGATCGCATATTTCATGCCATTGGCCAGCACCCCCCAGCGGACATTGGCATCCGGGGCGATATCGCTGGCGGTATGGCCCCAGGCGGCGGCGGCGGGACTGACCGCCGGGCTGGGGGAGCCAGCGTCAGCGGCGGGCGCGGCCCCCCCGGTCTGGGCCGCCAGCCCCGGGGCGATCAGGAGCGCCAGCGGCGCGGTGAGGAGGGCGAGCTTGCGAGCCAATTCTGCCTTTGCCATCCTTCACCTCTGGCCACCCGCTGCCAATCGGTCAAGCGGGGATGGCAATCGCCGCCACCCCCGCCCGCCGTGGGTGATGACCGGCCTCAACCCAGCCCGGACAGCCGCAGCCGGTCGATCTGGCCAAAGCTGACATCGCAGGCAAAGCTGCCCCGGTCATAATAGCCGCCCCGGCCCCAGCGGCCGCGATAGCCGTCCCGGACCACCACATTGCCGCGAATACGATAGCCATCGCGGGTCCGGCTGACCGAACGCACCTCGGTCACCTGTGCCCGGCCGAAATTGCTGGCCCGGCTTTCGGCGGCGCGGACGCACTGGCCGATGGCGGCGCGGCTGCCAAAGCGGCGGTCATCATAGCGGCCACCATGGCGGCGGTTGTCATAGCGCCGGTCATAACGATCATCATAGCCCCGGCCATAGCGGCCATCATAGCGGGCGTCATAGCCATGACCCCGGTTGCCGCTGGCGATAATCGCGGCCAGTCCGCCCAGGATCACCGCGCCCGCGATCACCTCGCCCGCGCGGATCGAATCATTGCCGTGGTGGCGCGACTGGGCCGCCGCCGGTGCGGCGCTCAGCAGCGCGCCGGTGACGGCTGCGCCAACCGCAGCTTTCGACAATTTTGCAAAGCCATTGGTCATTGTTCAGCTCCATCTTCACCAGTCCGGCACCCATTCGCCGTTCTGTGGTAAAGGGTCTAAATCCCCGGCGGTGACAGCAAGCTGAACCTGTTGATTATCTGGCGTTCAGCTTACCAACTGCCGAAACTGGCGTCGGCGGGGTGGCGCTGGTGCCGGGGCCGGACGCGTCGCCGCCAGCCATGCCGCCGCCGCCGGGCCAGCAACAGGCAGGGCCAGTCGCCGTCCCGCGCCGCCACCAGGGCAAAGCCATGGGCGCGATAGGCGGCAAGCACCGCCGGGCGCTGGGCGCGGATCAGCCCGGCGAGCAGAATATGCCCGCCCGGCGCGGTGGCGGCGGCAAAATCGGGGGCCAGCGTGATCAGCGGCCCGGCCAATATATTGGCGATCAACAGATCATAAGGCCCCCGGCGCTGAATCAGCCAGTGGGCCGTGCCGGGGGCCGCCACCGCCGTCAGCGCGCCGGGCTGGCCGCCAAGCCGAACCCCGTTCAGCGCGGCATTGGCGATGGTCACGGCGATGCTGGCGGGATCGATGTCGCTGGCGATCACCCGTGCGCCGGGCCACAGTGCCAAGGCGGCAAAGGCGAGCAGGCCGGTGCCGGTGCCAATATCGGCGATATTGGCACAGCGCCGCCCGCGCCGGGCCAGCCAGTCCAGCATCACCAGACAGCCGCTGGTGGTGGCATGGCCGCCGGTGCCGAACGCCAGCCCGGCATCAATCCGGAAACAGCGCGCCCCGGCGGGCGGCTGGCCCCGGTTGCTCAGCGTGTGCACATAAAAGCGCCCGGCACTGACCGGGGCCAGTGCCTGTTGGCTGAGCGTCACCCAGTCATCATCGGGCAGGGGGGCGATACTGGCCGCCGCCCCCGGCACCAGTGCGGCCACCAGCGCGGCGGCGGCGGCGTCCGGGTGCTGGTTGAAATAGGCATCAATTTGCCAGATGTCCGCCGCCTCATCCACTTCGCGGGCGGTCACCACCGGCGGATCGGGCAGGGCGTCGAGTTGCGGCTGGTCCGCCATCGCCGCCTCGGCCTCGGCCCGGGTGCAGGGCAGCGAGATCAGCCACGCGCCGCCGCTGGCCCCTTTAGCGGACATAGCTGGCCCCATTGGCATCCAGCACCGCCCCGGTCATCGCCGGCGGCGCATCCAACGCGCACCACCGGGCAATTTCGGCGATTTCGGCGGGCAGCGCCACCCGTCCCAGCGGAATATCGGCCAGCAGCGCCGCCCCGCCCCGGCTGGCCAGATAGGCGTCCGGCTCGCCAGTGACGGTAAAGCCCGGACAAATGGCAAAGGCGTGGATGCCGCGCGCGGCATAGGCGCGGGCGATGGTCTTGGTCATCGCCACCATCCCCGCCTTTGCCGCCGCATAATGCCAGTGCGCCGGGCTGTCACCCCGGTGGGCGGCGCGGCTGGCGATGTTGACAATCCGGGCGTCCTGCGCCGGGTCGAGCGCCAGCCGGTGGCGGACAAAGCGGCGGGACAGGTCGGCGGCGGCGGTCAGATTGATCTGGATGGTCTGGTGCCAGCCCGCCAGCCAGTCGGCATCATCGCTGTCCACCGGGTTGGCGGCGAACAGCCCGGCATTGTTCACCAGCACATCAACCCGCCCGTCCAGCCGGTCCAGCGCCGCCGCCCACAGCGCCGCCACCCCCGCCGCTGTGCTGAGGTCGCCATCCGCCCGCCCGGCGGCAAACAGCCGCACATCCGGCCTCCGGCAAGCGGCGGCAATCGCCGCGCCAATGCCCCGGCTGGCCCCGGTGATGACAATGTGGCGGGCAGCCATGGTTACAGCGTCACCACCAATTTGCCGGTCGCGCTGCGGTCGCCCAGCCGGGCAATCGCCGCGCCGCCGTCGGCCAGCGCAAAATGGCCCGAGATGCGCGGGCTGATCTGCCCCGCAGCATAAAGCGCCAGCAATTGCGCGACATGGGCGCGGTTGGCCGCCGGGTCGCGGGCGGCAAACGCCCCCCAGAACACCCCGCACACATCACAGCTTTTCAGCAAGGTCAGGTTGAGCGGCAGCCGGGGGATGCCAGCGGGAAAGCCGACCACCAGAAACCGCCCCTCCCACGCGATGGCGCGCAGCGCCGCCTCGCTATAATCGCCGCCAACCGGGTCATAAATGATGTTGAACCCGTCCCGCCCGGCGGCGGCCTTGAACGCCTCGGCCAGCGCGCGCGATTCCGCCTTGTCCAGCGGGCCGGGCGGATAGACCACCACGGCATCGGCCCCGGCGTCGCGGGCCACCGCCGCCTTGGCCTCGCTCGACACCCCGGCGACCACCCGCGCCCCCAGCGCCTTGGCCAGTTCAATCGCGGCAATGCCGATGCCGCCCGCCGCGCCCAGCACCAGCACCGTGTCGCCCGCCGCAATCCGGCCCCGATCAACCAGCGCATGGATGGACGTGGCATAGGTGAGCAACAGGGCCGCCGCCGCGTCAAACGGCATCGCATCGGGAATGGCAAAGGCGGACGCGGCGGGCACCGCCACCTGTTCCGCCAGCCCGCCATGGCCGCACGCCGCCAGCACCCGGCCGCCGACCGCAAATTCGCTCACGCCCGCGCCGATGCTGGCGACAATGCCCGCCACTTCGCCGCCGGGGGCAAAGGGCCGGGCGGGCTTGAACTGATATTTATCCTCGATAATCAACGTGTCGGGGAAATTGATCGCACAGCATTTCACGTCGATCACAATCTGGCCCGGCCCGGCGGTGGGTGCGGGCAATTCGCCCAGCACCAACATGTCCGGCCCGCCGGGCGCTGTGGAGATGAGGGCTTTCATCGGCATATTCCTGTGGCTGGCGCGGCGGCGCGGGCAAGGCCGGTCCGGGGGGCGCAAGGTGGCAAAGTTGACAAAGTTGACGCTACGCCCCGGTATGATGATACCCGCCCGCAATCCGGGCAGGGGCGCGGCGGGGGGGCGCCCAGGGTGGCGGTGGCGGCAGGCAGGGCTGGGTTGCACAGCATTGCCGCCGATAAGCCAGATATCGCTGAAGTAGGAAAGGCTTTTTCCCCCGGGCCAGTCCCGCTGCCGCCGATTATCCGGTGCGCGGCACCAGCCATGGCCGCGCGGCGGCGTCCTGCGCCTCGAACGCGGTGATCGCCGCGCTGCTGGCCAGGGTCAGGCCGATTTCGTCCAATCCCTCGATCAGACACATTTTGCGAAACGGGTCGATGGCAAAGTCGAACCGGTCCTGAAACAGGGTCGTGACCACTTGCCGGTCCAGATCGACGCTGATCGGGTCGGTCTCGGCTATGGTCAGCAGCCGGTCGATGACCGCTTGCGGCAGGACCAGCGGCAAAATGCCGTTTTTCACGGCATTGCCGCTGAAAATATCGGAAAAACTGGGGGCAATCACCACCCTGATCCCCATGTCGGCCAGCGCCCAGGCCGCATGTTCGCGCGACGAGCCACAGCCGAAATTGTCGCCGGCAATCAGGATCGGTGCCCCGGCAAAGCGCGGGTCGGCAAACACATTGCCGGGCACCGCACGCAGCGTTTCAAACGCCCCCGCGCCCAACCCGTCGCGGCTGGTGGTTTTCAGCCACGCCGCCGGGATGATGACATCGGTATCGACATTTTTCAGCCCCAGCGGATAGGCGCGGCCAGTGACGGT
>DAIUBZ010000010.1:0-2465 GCA_036846445.1 Sphingopyxis sp.
ATATCTTCGCCATTTTGACGCCTCGAGCGCGCATTTAATGGGTCCTGACCCTAGCTTGATGTGCCGGTGATCAGGGCTGCGCCGGGCTGCCCCCAACACTGGCGATCGGCACGGGTTTGACCGCATCCACCGCGATGGTCTTGGCGGCATCAGCGGCGGCCAGCGCGTCGGCCAGCGCGGTGACATGGCCGCAGTCATCGGCGCAGCGCCGGGTGGCCTCGGCCAGATTTTCGCGGGCGCGGTCAATCGCACCCCGGTCGATCAGCGCCAGCCCTTGTCCCGCCAGCGCCACGCTGTCCTGAGGGTCCAGGCCCAATGCCTCGCGGAACAGGCCCACTGCCTTGCCCGGCAACCCCTGCGCCCGCGCAATTTGGGCCAGCGCGATATAGGCGCTGCGGTTGCGCGGATCGAGCGCCAGCGCGCTTTCATACAGGCCAGTGGCGCGGTCGAGATCGCCCGCCGCCTGCGCCTTGGCCCCCTGGGCCAGCAGCGCGTTGGAGCCGGGGGCAATCGCACTGTCCGCGCGTTGCGCCGCCGACGGGACCGCGTGGCTGGCCAGCAAAAACCCTGCCGCCACGGCGGCCAAACCCATTCGCATCGCCCGCTCCATCTTGCCCATTGCCCGGTCAGGCTATCATGGTGCGATCAGGCTGGCGACAAAAAACCCATCACAGCCGTCATGATGCGGGGTTAACAGCGCGCCCGGACCGCACGGGCGGGCAATTGTTGGCGGCAGCAGCGGCGGCGCCGCCCGCCAATCGCGGCGATGGTCCAGAAAAGTGGCAATCTGGCCCCGGCCCTCGTCGCCAATCAGCGAGCAGACGGCATAGACCAGCGTGCCGCCGGGCCGTACCAGCCCCGCCGCCAGATCCAGCAGCGCCGCCTGCTGCGCCATGAGCGCCGCCAGCCGGCTGGGACTGATTCGCCAGCGCAATTCGGGGGCGCGTCGCCACGTGCCACTGCCGGAACAGGGCGCATCGACCAGCACCATGTCCGCCCGGCCGCCGACATCGGCCAGCATCGCCGCCTCCTGGCCGGGGTTGAGCAGCCGGGTGGCAATTGCGGCCCCGGCGCGGGCGGCGCGCGGCGGCAATTGTTGCAACCGCGCCCGGTTGGTGTCGGTGGCGATCAGCCGGGCATCCGGCAATGCGGCGGCCAGCGCCAGCGTTTTGCCGCCAGCCCCGGCGCACAGGTCAATCACCAGTGGCGCTGGCACATCGGCCACCGCTGCTGCCGCTGCGGCTGCGGCGAATTGGCTGGCGGCATCCTGCACCTCGAACCAGCCATCGGCATAGCCCGGCAAATCCGTCACCGGCAGCGCCTCGGCCAGCCGCAGTCCATTGGCCAGCCCGGCAATCGGCTGAGCCTCCGGCAACTGCATGGCCAGCTGCACCGGGTTCGCCGCCGCCCGGTTGATCCGCAAATCCAGCGGGGCGCGGGCCAGCAGGGCGGGCCATTCTGCCGCGTCCACCAGCGAGTCCAGCCGGGCCAGCAGCGCCGGGGCAGCAATGCCCAGCACCGCGCGGGGTTCATCAGCGCTCAGCGCCGCCGGGCCATAGGCCGAGCCATCGAACAGCGCCGCCAACCCCGCGTCACCATCGGCCAGCGCGGCAAAGGCCGCCCGGCCGGTGGGCGGGACGCTGCGCACCGCGCGGATGGCGCGATAGATCAGATCGCGCAGCGCGCGCCGGTCCTTGGCCCCGGCATAGCGGCGCTGGCGCAGCGCGTCGGCCACGATTGCGTCGGCGGGGGCGCCACCCCCCCGCGCCGCCGCCGCGACCGCGTCCAAAATCTCGATTGCGGTCTGCACCCGCGCTGCCGGGGTCATCGGCCGCGCCTAAACCGCCGGATAATTGGGTGCTTCGCGGGTGATGGTGACATCATGAACATGGCTTTCGCGCAGGCCCGCATTGGTAATGCGGATAAACTCTGCCCGAGCCCTGAGGTCGGCCAGGGTCCGGCTGCCGGTATAGCCCATCGCCGCCTTCACCCCGCCCACCAATTGGTGGATCACCTCGCGCGCCGGGCCTTTGAACGGCACTTGCCCCTCAATCCCCTCTGGCACCAGCTTCATCTGATCCTTGATATCCTGTTGAAAATAGCGGTCGGCAGAGCCGCGCGCCATTGCCCCCACACTGCCCATCCCGCGATAGCTTTTATAGGTACGCCCCTGAAACAAAAATGTCTCGCCCGGCGCTTCGGCGGTACCCGCCAGCAGCGAGCCCACCATGACCGCGCCCGCACCCGCCGCCAGCGCCTTGGCAATATCGCCCGATGCCCGCAGGCCGCCGTCGGCGACGATCGGCACCCCGGCGGCATCGGCCACAGCGCAGGCGTCCATGATTGCGGTCAGTTGCGGCACGCCGACCCCGGCCACAATCCGGGTGGTGCAAATCGACCCGGGGCCGATGCCCACCTTGACCGCATCGGCGCCGGCATCGATCAGCGCCCTTGTGGCATCGCCG
>DAIUBZ010000010.1:2475-18123 GCA_036846445.1 Sphingopyxis sp.
GTCGCAACATTGCCCGCCAAAATCTGGACGTTTCCGCCCAATTTCTTGATCCGCGCCACGCTGTCGGCCACCATCTTGCTGTGCCCGTGGGCGGTGTCCACCACGATCAGGTCGCATTCGGCGTCGAGCAGGGCAGCCGCGCGCTCATATCCGGCATCACCGGTGGTGGTGGCGGCGGCCACCATCAACCGCCCGCCCAAATCCTTGGTCGCGTCGGGATAGTTCACCGCCTTTTCCATGTCCTTGACCGTAATCAGGCCGACGCAGCGAAAGGCGTCATCGACCACCAGCAATTTTTCGATCCGGCGCTGGTGCAGCAACCGCCGCGCCTCCTCCTGCCCCACGCCCGCGCGCACGGTCGCCAGATTGTCGGCGGTCATCAATTCGCGCACCAGCTGGCCGGGGTCCGCGGCAAAGCGGACATCGCGGTTGGTCAAAATCCCGACCAATTTGCCGTCATCGGCGACCACCGGTATCCCCGAAATCCGGTGCCCGGCCATCAGCGCCTGCGCCTCGGCCAAGGTCGCATCCGGGCCGACGGTGATCGGGTTGACGATCATCCCGCTTTCAAACCGCTTGACCTGCCGCACCTGCGCGGCCTGTTCGTCAATATCCAGATTGCGGTGCAGCACCCCCAGCCCGCCGATCTGGGCCATCAATATCGCCATTGCCGCCTCGGTCACCGTGTCCATGGCCGATGACAAAATCGGGATGTTCAACTGAATATCGCTGGTCAACCGGGTGGCGGTGACCGCCTGGCTGGGCAATATGTCCGACGCGGCTGGCACCAACAGCACATCGTCAAAGGTCAGGCCGGTGCGGATTGTCATGGGTTTTGCTTTCTGGGCCAGATCGCTGGTCGGTGGATGATGCCCCGCGCCATAGCGCCAAGGGCGCAGCACCGCCAGCCGCAACCCACCCACAAAATTTCGCTCGCCGGGAACGGCGGAGTGCATTAAAGGGTTCAGCGTCTGGGTGGAGCCGCAGTGCGGCCAGAAAAGAGGACGATGGTATGAAGACAGCAGTGAAGATTTTTGGGGTTTTGGCGATGCCGGTCATGCTGGCAGCGTGCGGCGGCGGCGAAAAAGCGCCAGAGGCCGCGCCCGCCGAGTCCGCGGCCGCGCCTGCCGACCCGGCAGCCCCGGCTGATGCTGCCGCACCCGCCGCGCCCGCTGGCGCGCCGACCGCTGAGTCGACCGACACGCTGGACGGGACCACTTTGGCCTCGCTGACCGGCGATGCCGCCGCTGGCGAGAAGGTGTTTTTGCAGTGCAAATCCTGTCACGCGGTTGAGGCCGGGGTGAACCGGATTGGCCCGTCGATGGCCGGGCTCATTGGCCGCCCGTCGGGTCAGGTTGCGGGCTATAATTATTCCGCCGCCAACAAGAATGCGGGCATCACCTGGTCGCCGGAAAAAATGTTCCAATATCTGGAAAATCCGCGCCGCGTGGTTCCGGGCACGAAAATGGCGTTTGCCGGGCTGAAAAAGGCGCAGGACCGCGCTGACGTGATCGCTTATCTCTCGACGCTGAAGTAAGCGGCACAGACCTGCAGGTGTTTCGGGGGGGCGCTGCCAGTGATGGCGGCGCCCCTTTTCGTCGCGCTAATCGGCGGCGGACGTGGTGGTTTGTGCGGTCACGACCTCGGCCAGCCGGATCCATTCGGCCAAGCTCAGCGTTTCGGCGCGGCGCGCAGGATCAATTCCGGCAGCGGCCAGCGCCGCCAGCCCGCCGGGCAGGGCGCGCAGGCTTTGCCGCAGCATCTTGCGGCGCTGGCCAAATCCGGCGGCGGTCAACTGGCTGATGGCGCGCGGATCAATTCCGGCGGGCTGAGCGGCGGGGGTGATATGGACCACCGCGGACATGACCTTGGGCGCGGGGGTGAAGGCGCTGCGGTGGACCTTCATCGCCAGTTTTGCCCGCGCTCGCCACTGGGCCAGCACCGCCAGGCGGCCATAGGCGGCGCTGCCGGGTGCCGCCACAATCCGTTCCGCCACCTCGGCCTGAAACATCAAAGTCAGCGATTGCCACGGCGGCGGCCACTGCGGCGATTCCAGCCAGCGCACCAGCAGCGCCGTGCCGATATTATAGGGCAGGTTGGCGATGATGTGAAACGGCGCGCCGCCCATTTCGGCGGCGGCATCGCTGGCCAGCGCGTCGCCGGAAATCACCCGCAATTGTCCCGGAAAATGGTCAGCAAGTTCCGTCAGCACCGGCAGGCAGCGGGCGTCCCGCTCCACCGCCACCACCTTGGCCCCGGCGCGCAGCACCGCCCGGGTCAGCCCGCCCGGCCCCGGCCCGACCTCATAGACTTTTGCGCCCGTCAGCGGCCCCGGAATGGCGGCGATTCGGGCCAGCAATTGCTCATCCAGCAGGAAATTCTGGCCCAGCGCCTTGCTGGCCATCAGCCCATGCGCCTTGATCACCGCACCCAGCGGCGGCAGTTCAGCCATCCGCCGCCGCCGAAGCCGCCCGCCGCTGATCGGCCATCGCCGCCGCCATGTGCAAGGCGGCAATGGTTGGTCCGGGGTCAGCCAGCCCGCGCCCGGCCAGATCAAAGGCGGTGCCATGGTCGGGCGAGGTGCGAATGATCGGCAGCCCCAGCGTCAGATTGACCCCATTGTGGAAATGCAGCGCCTTGAACGGCACCAGCGCCTGGTCGTGATAGGCGCACAAAATCGCGTCATAGCCGCAGCGCACATGGGGAGCGAACAGGCCGTCGGCGGCGAGCGGGCCGGTGATGTCCAGCCCTTCGGCGCGCAAGGCGGCCACGGCGGGAGCGATGACGTCACGGTCCTCCTGCCCCAAATGCCCGGATTCGCCCGCATGGGGGTTCAGTCCGGCAACCGCCAGCCGGGGCACAGCGATGCCGAAATCACGGACCAGGCCGCGCGCCACGGTGCGCGCCCGGGCGACAATCAATTCCTCGGTCAACTGCCCCGGCACATCGGCCAGCGCGATATGCACCGTCAGCGGCACCACCCTCAGGCCAGGCGCGGCCAGCATCATCACCGCATTGGCCGCCGCAACCCCGCACCGTTCGCCGATAAACTCGGTTTGGCCATGGTGGGTATAGCCAATCGCCAGCAGCGCTTGTTTGCACACCGATCCCGTCACCAGCGCGCGCACCGACTGGGCCCGGGCCAGACCGATGCCGCATTCCAGCGCCTGCAGCGCGCTCAGTGCCCCCGCCGCATCCGGCTGCCCCGGCACCACCGCCGAGGCCGCGTCAATCGGCCAGATGGGCAGGGCATGGGGAAAGGCATCGACCGCCGCCGCGATGTCAGCCACCGCCAGCAGGGGGCCGTCCCACACTCTTGCCACCGCCGCCGGATCGCCAATCGCCATAAACGGCGGCAGGTCCAGCGAATCGCGCGCCGCCCACGCCCGCGCCGCCATTTCCGGGCCAACCCCGGCGGGGTCCCCCAAGGTCAGCGCCAATGGCCGGGGCGGCGCGGTGGTGGCGGCGCTGGTCGCCATCACGTCGTATATTCGATCACCGCGTCACGCCGCAAATCCCGCAAATAGCGCTGTGCCCGCCGATTGACCTTTTCCTCCAGCAGGCGATTTTCGATTTCCTGGAGGTTCGGGGCCAGGGCGATGTTGGGAATATCCCGCCCGCACAGCACCAGGACACTGACCCCCTCGCTTGGCGAGCCAAATGGCTGGGTGGTCTGGCCCACCTGAAGCGTGGCCAAGGTGGATTGCAGCGGGGCGGGCAGGCTGCGCATTGGCACCGCATCGCGGGCCACGACCGTCGCGCCCAATTGCTGGGCCACGCTGTCGGCCATGCCGCAGCCCGCGATTTTGCGGGTTTCATCGGCAAAGCGGCCCGCCAGCCGGGTCGCCTCTGCCTCGCTGATGGCCGCCGGGAAATCCAGCGCCACCTGCTTCAGGCTGAGCACCGCATCGCGCGGATTGGCGGTCAGCACCTGCCGCCGGTCGATCATCACCAAAATGGAATAGCCGCCGGGGACTTCCAGCGGGCCGACCAATTGGCCGGGCTGCATCTGGGTGGCGGCGGCGGCCATGGTTTCGGGGATTTGCCCGCCGCGCACCCAGCCCAGATCGCCGCCGACCACGGCGGTCGATGCCTCGGAAAATTGCCGGGCAAAGGCGGGGAAGCTGCCGCCGCGTTGCAGGGATTCAATGATCCGGCTGGCATTTTGCTGCACTGCGGCGGCGTTTTCCGGCGTGGCGCTCAGGTAAATTTCGCCCAGATGAAACTCATCGGTGCCGCGCGCCGCCAATTGCCGCTCGCCCTGCGCCGCCACTTCCTCGGTCGAGACATTGGTGGTCGAGCGGATGTTGCGCGACAACAGCCGCTCCCAGGCAAACTCACCGCGAATCTGCTGTTTCACCGCCGTCGCTGACGAGCCTTGGGTCAGGAGATATTTGGAAAACTCGTCCGCCGTCTGGCGAAATTGAGCGGCGAAGCGGGCAAATTGCTGATCGATCTGCGCCTCTTCAATGTCGATCTTGTTGGCCACCGCCTCCTGGATTTGCAATTTTTCGTCCACCAGATTGTTGAACAATTGCTGGCGCAGGCGCTGGTCCTCTTCGGGTGACAGGGTGATATTGCGGTTGGCAATCCGGATCAGCGCCATGCGCTGTTCAATGTCGGTGGCGGTGATAATCTCGCCGTTCACGGTCGCGGATGGCCGATAGACATTGGCGCGGCGGTCGCCATAAAGCTGGAGGTTGTTGGGCAGTTTCAGCGCAACATCGGGCACCTCGTCATCGCTGACGGTCTGCGCCCGGGACGGCCCGGCGGTCATGACGGTCGCCGCCAGTGCCGCGATTGCGGCCGTCATCATCAGCATATGGGGCTTGTTGATCGTCATTCCTGTTCCTGCCTGTCGTTCAAACTGGGCGGCCTTCGCCGACCCGCACCGCGCTTTATCTAACCGGGCCGGGGTGGCACGGTCCAGACAATTCGCTTAAACTGGGTTAGCGGGATGCGCCTGAACCGGGGCTGACGCGCTAAAACCCCAGATTGCGAAAGCCCAGTTGCAGAATATAGCTGTTGCCGCGCCGGGCATCGCCGGTGTCCTGATAATCCCGCCGCCAGGTCAGGCCGATGTTCAGATAGCCATCGTCATAGGCCACACCGACCCGGTGGCGCACCGGCTGAAACCCATTGCCGGTGGACAATGGACTTTCGCTAGGCGAGGTCAGGTCCACAATCGCCGAACCATATGCCGACCAATAGCGGGCAAAGGCCATGCGCCCGCCCAGCCGCAATTCCTCGCGGTCCTGCAAATCCTCATCCAGCGCGGTGATGTCGCGGTTCAGCCGCAAATAGCCGAGCAGCAGATAGTTGCGGCGGCTGCCGATGGTCGCATCCACCTCGTTGCGCCGCACCGCCAGATTGTCCTTGTCCAGCCGATAGCGATGGGTCAGCCGGACGATGTCGCGCCACGCCACCGTGGTGCGGCCGACAATATCGGACTGCCGGTCAGCAAGGCCAGTGCCGCCGGGGAACAATTGCGGCTTGCTGCTCAGCCGATAGCTTTGGGCGATCATCGCCTCGAACTTCAGTCCGGGGCGCTGCACCTGCCAGTCGATGCCATAGCTGATGCGGATGCCATCTTCGAACCGGTCATAGCCGGCAAAGCGGTTGAGCGCGAAGATATTGCTGTCCTCAAGGTCAAAGGCGCGGCTGTCCTCGTTGGGAATGCGGATATTGTCCACCGGCGGCGCGGCGACCACCTGAATGCGCGGGGTCAATTGCTGAGTGCCACCCGCAAAGGTCCCGATCAGGGGCCATGACGCATCCACCGCCACCGCGGCGATGCCGCGCCCCTGAACCCCCGGCTGCCCGCGATAGCCCGCCACAGTGGTGAGGCCATTGTCGGCGCTGTGGTAAATATCGCCGCGCACCAGCGCGGTCGCGGTGATCTGTTGGCCCATGCCCGTCAAGCGCCGCAGGTCCCAGCGCGCACTGGCAAAGGCGCGGCGGGTATCCTGTCCGGCGGAGCGGGCGATGGCGAGGCTGTTCAATTGCAGCTCGATCTGCCCGCCAACCACCGGATCGGCCAGCCGCTGGCGAAAATCAATCAGCGGCAGGGCAATGGGCTGCTGGCCCTGAGCGTCATTGACTCTGAGCGTCTGCACCGCCCAACCCGCGATGCTGAGGTAGGACGAGCCGCCATTGCGCTCCGCACTGATGACCGAGCGCAAGCGGTCGTCGCGGCTGATGTCATAGCGGCGCAGGAACGTCCGGTCGCTCGCCACGCGCACCGATCCGTCGATCGTCCATTTGTCGTCAAGCTGGAACCGGCCCGCGCCGTCCAGATACAGCCGCGCCCGTCCGCTGGTGGCGCCGGCCTGCCCGTCCACCGGCACCACCGAGCTATAGGTCGCATGGCCGCTGATCCGATAGGCGCCGCGCGCGGTCAGCGCCCGGTAATCGGCGGTCAGCATGGGCGCAGCGGCGGAGTAAATATGCGGGGTGATCGTCAGGTCGCGGTTGTCGGCCAGCCGCAGATAATAGGGCGTGGCCAGCTCCAGCCCATTCACCCGGTCAATGCGGATATCCGGCACCAACAGGCCGCTGGCTCCCCGGTTGCTGGCCTGGTGGCTGAGGCCGGGCAGCGGGATCAGCGGCAGGCCGAACAATTCCAATTGCGCGCCGCGATAGGCGATGCGGTCGCGCGCCACGTCATAACGCACCTCGACCGCGCGAATCTGCCAGCGGGGCCGATACACCCCATCACGGGTGAATTCATCGACCGGATAGGGGCTGTACACCGCGCGTTCCAGGTCGATATTGCCACTCGCCCGCCGCGTGCCGCGCCGCGCCGCCAGCCGTGCGCCATTGTCGATCACCAGCAACAGATTTTCCATCGCCCCGTCCCGCAAACTGTCGGTCAGGGTGATGCTGTCACCATAGAGCGCGACCGCATCGGGCGAGGTGATGGCGACATTGCCGTTGGCGGTGATCGCGCCGCTGGTCCGGTCCCAACGGACGGCGTCGGCCCGCAATTGCACCCCGTCGCGCTGCAAATTGACCGCCCCGCTGGCGGTCACAACGTCGGCGCGCTGATCATAATCAACCAGATCTGCCGAAAATAAAATCGTGTCGGCGGCGGAATCTGGTGCGGCGGCAGCTGGAGCTGGAGCCGGGGTCGCGGTCGGCGCGGCAGCGGGCGCGGCATCGGTTTGGGCCGCCGCGCCGCCTTGCCAAACCACCAGCGCGGCCCCGGCCACCGCAACAAAGTGGCGGCTGCTGCGGGCGGGGACAGGGGCGGCGCGGGCCAGGGACATGAGGTGGTTCAGCCAATTTGGTGTGCCAGCAGAGCAGGCAGCTTTGTGCCCCTGTTTGCCATGCCGCGCTGCAAATGATTTTGCAACCGCGCGGCAAAGCCCCTATCGCCGCAGTGAGCGGCAAGCAATGGCTGGCCGCCATTGCCCCTGTCGGAGAGTCGCTTGACCATGGAATTGAACTTCAGTGCCGCCATTGACCCCGCCGCCCAGGCCATTGCCTTTGCGGTCGGCGCCGGCGGCGTTGCCCGGCTGGCGGCAGAGCTTGGCGCGCCCCATGGCGATGTGCTGGCGGCGGCGGCGGCCCATGCCCGCTTTGACGGCGAGGCCGGGGCGGTGTGCGAGACGGCGGCGCTGGACGGTGGGCGAGCGCTGCGGCTGATTCTGGTCGGCGTTGGCGATGGCGGGCTGGCCCATGCCGAAAAGGCGGGTGGAGCGCTGACCGCGCGGCTGCTGACCAGCGGCACCACCAGTGTCGCTGTGGATTTCGCCGCCAGCGGGGGCGACAGCGGGCTGGTGCTGAACTTTGCAATGGGGGCAAAGCTGCGGGCGTGGCGGCACGACCGCTATCGCACCACCCTTGCGGACAAGGCGAAGATCAGCCTGAAGGCGATGCAATTTGTGTCGGCGCACGGCGATCTGGCGCCCGAATTTGCGGGCAGGGCGGCGGTCGCGGCGGGCGTCGCCTTTGCCCAGGAACTGGTGACCGAACCGGGCAATGTGATTTTTCCCGAGAGCTTTGTGGCCGAATGCCAGCATCTCGCCGACCTCGGCGTCGGCATTGAGGTGCTGGACGAGCGGCAGATGGCGGCGCTGGGCATGGGGGCATTGCTGGGGGTGGCACAAGGGTCGGTGCGCGCGCCGCGCCTGCTGGTGATGCGCTGGATGGGCGGAACCGGTGACGCCACGCCGCTGGTGCTGGTGGGCAAGGGGGTGACGTTCGACAGCGGCGGCATCAGCCTGAAACCCGGTGCGGGCATGGACATGATGAAATGGGACATGGGCGGCGCGGGCGCGGTGGCCGGTGCGATGAAGGCGCTGGCGGGGCGGCGGGCGCGGGCCAATGTCATCGGCATCTGCGGGCTGGTGGAAAATATGCCCGATGGCAATGCCCAGCGCCCCGGCGATGTTGTGACCAGCATGTCGGGCCAGACCATCGAGATTTTGAACACCGATGCCGAGGGGCGGTTGGTGCTGTGCGATTGTCTGACCTATGCCCAGCGCGAATTTTCGCCGGAGGTGATTGTCGATCTGGCCACACTGACCGGCGCGATGATCGTGGCGCTGGGCCATGAACATGGCGGGCTGTTCGCCAATGATGATGGTTTGGCCGCCGACCTGCTGGCGGCCGGGCTGGCCAGCGGCAATCCGCTGTGGCGCTTTCCGCTGTCCGCCGCTTATGACCGGATGATCGACAGCCCGATTGCCGACATGAAAAATGTTGGCCCGCGCGACGCCGGATCGATCACCGCCGCCCAATTTCTGGGCCGCTATATCAATGCCGGCGTGAAATGGGCGCATCTGGACATCGCCGGAATGGTGTGGGCCGACAAGGACGGCCCGGTGTGGGGCAAGGGGGCAACGGGATATGGCGTGCGCCTGCTCGACCAATTTGTCGCGGCAAAGTTTGAGGGCTGAGCGCCGGGAGCGGCCCGGGCGGGGGAGGGGATATGGCGAGCAGCCAGCCGCCGCGGGTCGATTTTTACCGGCTGAGCCGCGACCCGGCGGCGCGGGTGGCTGCCGCGATTGCCGACAAATTGGCGGCCAGCGCCCAGCCATTGCTGGTGGTGGATGCCGACCCGGACCGGCTGGCCCGGCTCGACCGTGACCTGTGGGACGGCCCGCCCGCCAGCTTTCGCGCCCATGGCATCGCCAATGGCGGCGTGGGCGACGCGGCTCAGCCGATTTTGCTGGTCAGCGAACTGCCGCAGATGTCCGCCCCCGGCGCCGCCAACGCCGCGCGGCACGTGGTGCTGGCCGACGGCCTGTGGCGGCCCGCCGCATTGGCATTTGACCGGGTGTTTCTTTTGTTCGACACTCCGCACATTGATGCCGCCCGACTGGCCTGGCGCGCGCTGACGCAAGCGGGCGGTGCGGAGTTGCATTTTTGGCGACAGGACGAACGGGGCCGCTGGGCCGAGGGGCCGTAATGGCCAAGGAGAGGGCGAAAATGCGGGAGAGCAATATGCAGAAACTGGGCATGGTGACGGCTGCGCTGTGGGCCGGGCTATTGGCCGGGTGCGGCGGCGGCGGGGATAGCGAAATTGCCAGCGGCACCGTCACGGACGCCGATGGCAAATCGGTTGACTATGCCGTCAGCACGGCGGGCGACCAGGGCAAGGTGTCGATCAAGACCGACGAGGGCGAGATCAGCTTCGGCGGTGATGCCGCCAGCGCCAAATTGCCCGATGGCTTTGCGCTTTATCCCGGGGCCAAGCTGACCGGCGGCTTTGCCAGCACAATGGAGGGCAAGGTGGCGACCATGGCCAATTTTGAGGTCAAGGGCACCGCAGCAGCGGTGATCGCATTTTACCGCAAACAGGCGGAGGCAGCGGGGTTGAAAATCGCGGGCGAGATTTCATCACCCGGATCAATGATCCTGACCGCCAATGCTGGTGACGGCGCGGATAAACCCCGGTCGGTGCAAATCACTGCGGCCGAGGCGGACGGGGTGGTGACGGGTTCCATCATGGCGCAGCGCGAATAGCGCCGCAGAGCCGGTTGCCGCCGCGCTCTTGCCAAATGCTGCGCTGCACCCTAGGGGCGCGGCCAGTATCTCATCCATGTCAGGAGCAAGCCAATGGCCGTCACCCGCACCTTTTCGATCATCAAGCCCGATGCCACCCGCCGCAATCTGACCGGGGCGGTTACCAAAATGCTGGAAGAGGCCGGGCTGCGCGTGGTGGCGTCCAAGCGGCTGCACCTGACCACGGCGCAGGCGGAGGGCTTTTACGCCGTCCACCGCGAACGCCCGTTTTTCGCCGATCTGGTGGCGTTCATGACCAGCGGCCCGGTGGTGGTTCAGGTGCTGGAAGGCGACGATGCGGTCAAGCGCAACCGCGACATCATGGGCGCGACCAACCCCGCCAATGCCGAAGCCGGAACGATCCGCAAGGAATTGGCGGAAAGCATCGAAGCCAATAGCGTACACGGCAGCGACAGCGACGAAAATGCCGCCATCGAAATCGCTTATTTCTTCACCCCGGAAGAAATCACCGGCTGAGCGTTCGCGCGCTGCCAACCATGGCCGCCGGGGCAATCCGGCGGCCATTTTTGTGCGCGCGGGTCCGGGTGTTCACGGGGCATAGGCAATCAGGAACCGGTCCACTGTCTCCTCCAGCGCGGCGGGCGTTACCGTCGCCGCCGCCTGTTCCGCATCGGAAAAGCGCCATTCGACATCGGCAAATCCCTTGATCATGCCATAAAAATGCGCCGCCGCGCTGGCCGGATCGGCGCTGGCCAATTGCCCCCGGGCCATTGCATTCGCCATCAGATTGGCGATATTCTGGCGCATCAGATGTGGCCCAGCCTCGAGAAACCGGTGGCCCATCGCCGGGTGGCGCTCAACCTCGGCGGCCATCCGCCGGTCAAAGCGAATGATGTCAGGGCTGCTTAAAAAGCGCATCATGGCATTGGCCAGATCGACGAGCACCGGGCGCAGCGCGGGCAGGGGCGCAGCAGCGTCTGGCAGCGCACCGCTCATCTCGCCACATTCGGCGGCAACCATTGCCGCAAACAGCCGTTCCTTGGTCTGGTAATGGTTGTAAACCGTCACTTTTGAGACATTGGCGGTCCGGGCCATCCGCTCAATCGATGCGGCGGCAAAACCAACCCGGAAAAACTCCGCGCGGGCGCTGGCCAAAATTGCCCGCTGCTTGGCCTGATCGACCGGGCGATGGGCTGGTCTTTTTTCCACCTCGCTCTCCCTCAGTTAGTTAATGAACGATAATGTTCAATTAAACGGTTGCGTTCACTATCGCGAACCCTTATTCACTGGCAGCACATTTGGCAATTCGGTGGAGGGCTAAAAGTTGAACTGGGTGGCCATCCGCATGCTGACCGGTGACCGGGTCAAATTCATTGGCCTGGTGTTCGGTATTGCCTTTTCCACCCTGCTGATCACCCAGCAATTGACGATCTTTGTCAATTTGCTGATGCGCGGCGGGGTGGCGGTGCAGGAGGTGTCCAGTGCCAATGTCTGGGTGATGGACCCGGCGACGCGCACCGCCGATGTGATTTACCCGATGCCGATCACCGCGCTGGACACGGTACGCAGTGTCCCGGGGGTCGCCTTTGCTGCGCCGATGCTGCGCAGCAACGCCTCGATCCGCACCCCGGACGGCGATCTGGAGGGGGTGACAGTGATCGGGGTTGACGACAGCTCGCTGATTGGGCTGCCCCGCCGGATGAGCGAGGGCGAACCCGCCCAATTGATGCAGCCTGACGCGGTGTTCATCGACGATGTCGGCTCGCGCAAATTGTTCGCGCCCGGCCAGACCGTGGTGGGGACCGAACTGGAACTGAATGACCAGCGGGCCATTATTGCCGGGATTGTCGACAGCACGCCAACCTTCACCGCCCAGGTGACGCTGTACACCCGCTATTCCAATGCGCTGAACTTTGTGCCCGGCACCCGCAACCGCCTGTCGTTCGTGCTGGTGCGGAGCGAAGACGGCATATCGGCGGAAACGCTGGCCCGCCGCATCACCGCCCAAACCGGGCTGAAGGCCCGCACCACGCCGGAATTCACCCGTGACGGCGTTGATTTTATCATCGAAAACACCGGCATTCCCATCAATTTCGGGATTACGGTGGTGCTGGGGGTGATTGTGGGGGTGGCGATTGTCGGTTTGACCTTCAGCCTGTTCATCCGCGACAATATCAAGCAATTTGGCGCGCTGAAGGCGATTGGCGTGACGAACGGCAACATCATCATCATGGTGGCGGCACAATCGGCGCTGGTCGCGCTGATCGGCTATGGCCTGGGGCTGGCGATGGCGGCGGGCTTTGTCGGCGGCAGCGCGGCCAGCGCGGATGACTTCAAGGGCTTTTACATGCCCTATCAAATTCCGCTGATTACCGCGGCGCTGGTGATTGCGATCATCGCGGTGACTGGCTTGATCGCCATTCGCTCCGTGCTGAAAGCCGACCCGGCGACGGTGTTCAGATGAGCGATATCGCCATTTCCGTGCGCGGCGTTGCGAAGGATTTTGCCGTCGGCGACAGCCCGATCCGCGTTCTGCACGACGTCAGTGTCGATGTGAAGGCGGGGGAACTGACCTATTTGGTCGGCGAATCCGGCTCGGGCAAAACCACGCTGATTTCGATCATCGCCGGGATTTTATACCCGACCGAGGGCGAGGTTCAGGTGTTCGGGCAACAGATTTACGACCTGTCGGACCATGCGCTGGTGCGGTTTCGCCTGAGCAATATCGGCTTTATCTTTCAGCAATATAATCTGTTGCCCACACTGACGGCGGCCGAAAATGCCGCCATTCCGCTGATCGCGGCGGGGGTGAAGCGCAGCGCCGCGATCGAGCAGGGGCGGGCGATGCTGGATGCGCTGAATATCGCCAGCCAAGCCGACAAATTTCCGCGCCAATTGTCCGGCGGCCAGCAACAGCGGGTGGCGATTGCCCGGGCGCTGGTCCACCAGCCGCGGCTGATTGTGTGCGACGAGCCGACGGCGGCGCTGGACGCCAAATCCGGACGGCGGGTGATGGATTTGCTGCGCGCAGTGGCGCTGGCCGCCGACCGCGCCGTGATTATCGTCACCCACGACAACCGGATTTTCGACCTGGCTGACCGGATTTTGGCCATGGAAGATGGCCGCATCACCCACGATGGCCGCGACAAGGCCTTTTTCCAGCACGGAGACGCATCATGAAACGCCCCAGCTTCTCCCGGCTGATCCTGCCCGGCCTTGCGGTGGCGGGGATCGCCGGGTCGGTGATCTATCTGGCCTCGGCCCAGCCCGACACGTCATTGACCACCCCTGCCGAAACCCCGGCGCGCAGCCCGGCGTCCCAGCGCGATACCGGCAGCATCGTCGGCACCGGTGTGACCGAGCCGTCGAGCGAGGTGGTGGACATTGCCGCCCATGTCCCCGGCGTGGTGACGCGGGTGCTGGTCCGCCCGGGCGATCAGGTTGCCGCCGGCCAGCCGCTGCTGGAAATCGACAGCCGCAACGCCCGGGCCGCCGTGACCGAGGCAGCGGCGGCAGCCGCCGCCGCGCAGGCGAGCATCGCCACCGCCCAGACCAGCCTGCGCCTCGCCCAGAACCAATTTGCGCTGTATCAGAATGTTGACGATGCCCGCGCCGTGTCGCAGCAGGAGGTGATCACCAGCCGCGACGCCGTGGCCGCCGCCCGCGCCCAGGTGGCGCTGGCCACGGCCACCGCGCGGCAGGTCGCGGCACAGCTGGCCCAGGCGCGGGTGGAGGTGGACCGGCACATCGTTCGCGCCCCGGCGGCGATGGCGGTGCTGCAAGTCGACACGCGGGCGGGCGAATTTGCCGGAACCCAGGGCACGGCGTCGGTGCTGATGAAATTGGGCGCCACCCGGCCGCTGCATGTTCGCCTCGACATTGATGAAAATCAGGCGGGGCGGATCGCGCCCGGAGGGCCCGCAGTGATCAGCCCGCGCGGCGATGCCAAGCGGCAGGTAACCGCCACATTTGTCCGGGCCGAACCGCTGATCGTGCCCAAACGTTCCCTGACCAACAGCGCGACGGAACGGGTGGACGTTCGGGTGTTGCAACTGATTTTCGCCCTGCCCGCCGATGGTCCGCAATTTTATGTCGGCCAGCAAGTCGATGGTTTCGTGCCTGCGCAGGCCCGCCCATGATCCGCGCTGCCGCCATTTCCGCCGCTGCCGCTGCAGCCCTGCTCTCCGGCTGTGCGGCGGTGCCTGCCGGGCCGCAGGCGGCGGCGGTTACGGTGCCGCCTGCTTTTGCCTACGCGCCGCCGCCGGGCGCGCGGGTGCCGATTGCCGCGCTGTTGCCCCGCGCCGATCCCGCGTTTCACATATTGGTGGCGGGGTTGACCGGGCCGGATGGCGCTGCGCCCGATCTGGCGGCAGCGCTGGCCCGCATCGACGCAGCGCGGGCGGCCCTGCGCGCCGCCGGGGCCGCTCGGGCGCCCGATGTGAGCTTGAGCCGCAGCGCCGGGGTAAACCGGATCAACCGCAACTTCGCCACCGACATTGCCGCATCGTGGGATGCCGATGTGTTCGGCCGCCTGCGCGCATCTCAGCGGGCGGCGCGGCTGCGCCTTGATGCGGCCGACCGCGATGCTGCGGCGGTCCGGCTGGCGCTGGTCAGCGATATTGCCCGGGCAGTGATCGACACCCGAACCGCGCAGGCCAAGCTGAAGATTGTCGAGGATGATCTGGCCGATGCCGCCGCGCTGGTGGCGCTGACCGGCGCGCGCACCCGGGCGGGGATCGCGCCGGGGCTGGACTTGGTGCGGGCCGAGGGGCTGGCGGCGGCGGCCCGGTCGCAGCGCCCTCCCGCCGAAACAGAATTGGCGGCTGCCCTCGGCCGGTTGGTGACGCTGACCGGGCGCGACGGTCCGGCGGTTCAGGCCGCCTTTGCCGTGCCGCGGGGCACGCCGGGCGGTGCCGGGCTGGCTGACCCGTTGCCGCTGGGCCTGGCGACCGATCTGCTGCGCCAGCGCCCGGACATGATGGCGGCCGAGGCGCGGCTGGGCGCGGCGAATGCGGAAATCGCCGCCGCTGCCGCCAGCCGCTTTCCGCAATTCAACATCAGCGCCGCGCTGGGCTTTGCCGCGCTGGCGCTGGGCGATCTGTTTGCGGCGGATTCGCTAACGGCTTCCCTTGGCGCGTCGGTGGCCGGGCCGCTGGTGGACTTTGGCCGGGTGGGCGCGCAAATCGATGCGCGGCAGGCCGACGCCAGTGTGGCCTTTGCTGACTATCGCGGCACATTGTTCGCCGCGCTGGGCGAGGCAGAGACTGCACTGGGCAGCAACGCCGCCGCCCGCGCGAGCGTGTCCGCGCTCATCCGGCAGCAACAGGTGGAGGCAGCCTCCGTGGGCTTGGCCACGGCGCGCTATCGCATGGGTATTGGCGATTTTCTGGGGGTGGTCGATGCCCAGCGCCAGTTGAACGCCACCCGCCTTGGCGTGGTCGAAGCGCAAGGCGCGGCAGAGCGCGCGCAAATCGAGCTCTATCGGGCCTTTGGCGGCGATGCCGACACGGGGCGAGGCGGACCCGGGTGAGAGTGCGCGGTCTGATTGCACCAGATTGAGCCACGCGCAGGCTCGGCCTTGCCGCACGTCCCGGGCGGCCAGATGGTGCCACCTGACTGGAAACCGCGCCATTGCCCCACTGGCGGCGGGGGGTAACGGCGGCGGGTGGTAGTGGC
>DAIUBZ010000011.1:0-17923 GCA_036846445.1 Sphingopyxis sp.
GCGGGGCGTTATTTCCGCTGCGCGGGGCGTTATTTCCGCTGCGCGGGGCGTTGGCAACGCGGTCAGCACCGTCACGTCACCCGGGCGCAGCGGTGGCAGTTCGTTGACATCCGCCGGCGCGGGGGGCGCGGCGGCGGGCGGCGCGGGGGGCCGGGCCAGTGCCGCCCGGGGTTCCCCCCGACCATTGGCATCGCCCGCAATGGCGCCCGCCGCCAGCAGGGGCAGCGCCGCCGCGACACAGCCAGACAGCAGCATGGCCGACCCGCTGGCCGCCACCAATCGCATCGAGGGCCAAATGCGCAGGGGCGCCGCCGCGATCATCCCACCGGATGCTCCCGCACGGTCCGAAACTCAATCTGCTTGGCATAGGGTGCGCCGACAATGATCCGCTTCACATAAATGCCAGGCAAGTGAATGGCGTCAGGGTCCAGCGCGCCGACCGGCACCACTTCCTCGACCTCGGCCACACAGATTTTGGCGGCGGTGGCCATGGGCTGGTTGAAATTTCGCGCGGTTTTGCGGAAAATCAGATTTCCCGCCGCGTCGGCCTTCCAGCCCTTGATGATCGCCAGATCGGCAAAAATCCCGCGTTCCAATATATAATCCTGCCCGTCAAAGGATTTGACCTCCTTGCCCTCGGCCACCAGCGTGCCGACCCCGGTGCGGGTGTAAAAGCCGGGGATGCCCGCGCCGCCTGCCCGGCACCGTTCGGCCAGCGTGCCCTGCGGGCAAAATTCCACCGCCAGTTCGCCGGACAGATATTGCCGCTCAAACTCCTTATTCTCGCCAACATAGCTGCTGATCATCTTCGCCACCTGCCGGGTGCGCAACAATTTTCCCAGCCCTTCGCCGTCGATCCCGGCATTGTTGCTGGCAATGGTCAGCCCGGTGACCCCGCTGTCGCGGATCGCATCGATCAACCGTTCGGGAATGCCGCACAGGCCAAATCCGCCCGCACAAATCTGCATCCCGTCGAACAACAGCCCATCGAGCGCCGCCGCCGCATCGGAATAGAGTTTTTTCGAGATGACCGTCATCGCATGTTCCACTTCGCCCCGCCGCCCCGGACGGTCAGCCAACGATAATCCCGCCCCATGCGGGCGTCAACCAAGCCCCACCTGGCACAGGCGCTGGTCAGCCCCAGGCGCGGCCAAGGGTCGCCAAACCCGCTGCCGCCAGCGCCAGTACCCCCAATTTGATCCAGATCATGGCGCGGCACCGATCCCGGCCATAGACTGGCCTTTGTCAATCCTCACCGGAGCAACGCCCATGAAATCCATTCTTGTTCACGCCGAAACCTCGCCCGCCATGCGCAGCCGCCTCGACGCCGCCACGGCCATCGCCCGCCGCCATGGCGCGCATTTAAGTCTGATGCTCAGCACGCCCTATTCCCGCTATATTGCCATGGACCCATTTGGCGGCGCGCATCTGGCCGCAGCAGCTTTGGAACGGGTGCGGGCGGAAAATGCGGTGCTGGAGGCCGAGATGGCCGCTGCGCTGGCTGGCGAAGGCGTGAGTTGGGACATTACCGCCGAGTCCGGCGATTCGCTCGGCGACCTCAGTGCCGCCGCCGCGCTGGCCGATCTGGTGATCGTCGGGCTGGGCGATGCCACCCCGCGCGCGCTGTTGGCGGGGGATCTGGCCCTCGCCACATCGGTGCCGGTTCTGGCCCTGCCAACCGACGCCAGCGCCTTTGATCTGGACGGTCCAGCCCTCGTGGCATGGAATGGCAGCGCCGAGGCCGCCGCCGCGCTGCGCCATGCAATGCCGCTGTTGGCTGGTCGCAAGGTGACGGTGGTGACAGCGACGGGCACCAGCGGGGCATTCCCGGACACCGACGCCATGAAATATCTGGCGCGGCACGGCATCAGTGCCGAGTTGCAGCCAATCGCGCCGCAAGCCGCGCCGCCAGAGGAGATACTGGCCCGCGCCGCCGAGCAGCTGGGAGCAAAACTGGTGGTGATGGGCGCATTTGGCCGCAGCCGGTTGGCCCAGACAATTTTCGGCGGGGTCACGCAATATATGCTGACGAAGGCCAAGCTGCCGCTGTTGCTAAGCCATTAACGGCGGCGGCGTCAGCGCGGGCACGCACTGCCCAGGCCCAGCGCGCAGGCGCGGGCCTGGGCAGCGGCAGACCCGGCAGCGTCAACCGGGCCGCCCTTGCCGTCCGCCATCAGGCTGGCCAAGGTGCTGCACCCGACGCTGTCGCCAAGATCACACGACTTGCCCAAATTGGCGCGGGCCGACCGTTCGTCCTTCGCCCCGCCGCGCCCGTCAAACTGGAGCAGGGCGACACTGAGACAGGCCTCGCCATCCCGGTAATCGCAGCCCTGTTGATATAATCGCCGCGCGGCGGCCTCGTCCGTGGGGACGCCGGTGCCATCTTCGAACATCGCGCCCAAATTGTAACATGCCTTGCCATATTTGGCCGTGCACGCGCGGTCCAGCAGGGTGCGCGCCCGGGGCAGATCGCCCGGCCCGCCCCGGCTGTAGGCCAACAACATGGCCAGGCCCGTGCAGCCCCGCTGGCTGCCCTTGGCACAGCTTTGCTCATACAGCCGCCAGGCCTCCACCGGATTGCTGCGCCGCAATGCCGCCGCCTGATCGTCGAGCGATTGGCCAGTGGCCGCTGTGGCCGTTGGCTGGGCAGCTTTGGCCGGTGTGGCCGCCACCGCTGGTGCTGGCCGAGCAGCGGGGGCTGGTCGCGGCGCTGGCGGGGGCGGGGGCGGGGGCGGGGGCGGGGCTGTTGCGTTCGTAGCTGCTTGCATCATCCCGGCCTGAAACCGCTTGGATTTGGAGCAATAATCGGCACTGGCTGGGTCCATCCGGCACGCCTTGCGGTAATAGAAGTCGGCCTTGGCAATGTCTTTTGGCGTGCCGCTGCCCGTTTCATGGGCATAGCCGAGCGTGCTGCACGCCCCGGCGATGCCGCCCGCGCACGCCTTGTCATAATTGACCAGTCCGCCCGCCACATCGCGCCCGCCGCCCGATCCTCGAATCTGCATCCGCGCCAGCGACCGGCATCCCTCCAAATGGCCCAAATCACACGCCCGGCCAAACAGGCGGCGGGCGCGGGGTTCGTCGGCCATCACCTTGATGCCATTGCGCAGCATCTCGGCCAATTGGCTGCACACCCGGCCATCGCCCCGGTCACAGGCATCGGCCTGTTGCGCCAGCGGGCTGACCGTCACGGTCTGGGCGCTGGCATCGCGGCTGAGAGGGCGGCTGATCGCACTGCTGAACCCCAGCACCAGCGTCAACGCCAACGCCGCCCATTTTCCGATTGCCATCAGTTTGCACCTTCACCGGCCGCCTGAGCCGCAATAATGATCCCCGCCGCCGGATCAGCCCGTCCATCCAGCAATGCCATATATGCCGCCAGCGCGCCAGCGCCGCCCGCGCGAACATCCACCCGGGCCAGCGTGGGGGCCAAGGCCATGAAACCGGCCCATGCGTCGGCCACCCGCGCCTGAAATCCCGCGCCGCCCCAATCGGCGATCCGCTTTTCGCTGCGTGCCGGGGCAAAAAACCCCTCACGCGGCGGGCCGGGCAGGCGCTCGCCGCCGCCGCCATCCGCGTCCCAGTGTGACTTGCCCACCACGATCGACCGGCGCAGCGCAGCGCCGAAATGGCGGTGCACCGCGCCATAGACGGCGGCATTGCCCGCCATATCGACCAGCAGCGACGGGGCAGCGGCATCCAGTCCAGCGATATCGTCATAGGTAACCACCGCATCATAAATGCCGCGCGCACTGAGCGCCGGGGCATTGGCGGCGCTGGTCAGGCCGATGCAGCGCGGGCGCGCCTCGCCCCGTTGCCGGTGCGCAAAGGCCAGGCCGATCGCGGTTTTGCTGGACGCACTGGCCACCAATATCTGGTCCGCGCCATAATCATCATATTCGGCCAGCTGGTCGGCAATCAGCCAGCCGGTCAGAAACAATGGCCTGAAAATCGGCCAATAATCATGGTCTGCCGCCCGATAGTCAGCCAAGGCCGCCAGCCGCTGATATTGGTTGTAAATGATCGGCAGCGTCGCGCGCTGCCCGGCCAGATCGGCAAAACCGCCGCGCCCCACCCGGCTGGGCACCAGCACCGCATGGCTGGCCATCGGCAGATAGCCATAAATTGTCTCGCCCACCATCACGCCCGGGCACCGGCTGGCGATGACCGAACCAAAGCCCCACACTGGCAGGGCCCCGGGGGCTGAGGCGTCTGGACTAAAAAAATCCCAATAGCCCTGATTGTCGCCAAACAGCCCTGAGGGCTTGCCAAACAGGGCATAGGTGATGTTGTTGGCGGTCAGGGCAAAACGGTCCACCGCCACCTCCACCGCACCGTCGGGCAAGTCGGCAACCGGCAAAGCGGCCAGCGCCGCGCCGCGGATATCCGCTTTGGCGATGGCGATCGTCCAGCGGCCCTCACGCGCATCCGGCATTGGCATATTCTCCGATGGCGGTCCGCTTGTGTTTGCCGGGCCGCTGTGCTTTTGCCCGTTTATGGACCTTGTCTCGCTGTTTTCCACCCCATTTTTTCGCGGCCCGCTGGGTGATGCCGGATTGTTGGCGCGGCTGGATACGGCCTGTCGCCAGCTCGCGCACGACGATGCGGCGGGGCGGCGGTGGAGCCGGGCGCATGGGTATCGCGGCTATACCAGCTATGCCAGTCTGGACGATCTGCCCCAGCGGGACCCGGATTTTGCCGATCTGAAGCGGCTGCTCGACCGGGCGGTGCGCGAATTTGCCGACGCGGTGCATTTCAACCTGACCCGCGCGCCAAAGCTGGACAGTTTTTGGGTGAATATCCTGAAACCGGGCGGAGCGCACAGCGGCCATATCCACCCGCACAGCATCATATCGGGCACATTTTATGTGGCGGTCCCACCGGGCAGCGGCGCGTTGCGGCTGGAGGACCCCCGGCTGGGGCTGATGATGAACGCGCCGCTGCGCCGCGCTGACGCCCCCGCCGCCGCCCAGCCCTTTTTCCACGCCGAACCGGCGGCGGGCGACGTGTTTTTGTGGGAAAGCTGGCTGCGCCACGAGGTGCTGGCCAGCAGCGCCAAGGCCGAACGCATCAGCATCAGCTTCAACTATCGCTGAAACTGTCGCCGACGTCGCCCGCTCGGTCCAGATACAGGAAATCCCGCGCCATCGGCGACAGGCTGGCCCCGCCATCGACAAAGATAATCTGCCCGGTGGTGGCACGCGCACCGGCCAGATATAGCACCGCATCGGCAATGTCATCGGGGCTGGGCAAACGCCGCAGCGCCATGCGCGCCGCAAGCCGCGCCGCCTGTCCGGCCTGATAATCCGGCGTGTCGATCGTCAGCCCGGGTGCAACGCCGTTCACCCGCACCAGCGGGGCCAGCGCCACCGCCAGCGCCCGGGTGCTGGCCGCCAGCGCCCCCTTGCTGAGGCCATAGGCCAGTTGATCGGGCACCGGATTGGCCACCCGCTGGTCGATGATATTGACCACCGCCGCCGTCTGGCCGCCGCTGGCTGTGGCTTTGGCCAGCGCGGTGGCCAGCAGCACCGGCGCATGGTGGTTGACCGCAGCCATCGCCTCCAGCTCAGCCAGCGTCAGGGTGGTCCAATCACTTTCGGCAAACCGCGCGGCATTGTTGACGAGCAGTGCGGGCGGGCGGCCAAAATGCGCGGCGACCGACGGGATCAGACCGGCAACCGCGTCGCCATCGCCCAGATTGGCCGGAAAGCCGTGCCAGGCCGTCCCGTGCGCTGCCAATGCCGCCGCCAACGCCGTATCCGGTCCAGCGCTGCGGTGATAATGCAGCGCCAACGCATAGCCCGCCGCCGCCAGCCGGGCGGCAATCGCCGCGCCCAACCGGTGCGTGCCCCCGGTGACCAGCGCCAGCGGCGGCGCGCCATCCGGTGCGCTGGTCAAGGGCGCGCCCGCCGCATGGTGATGCCAATCGCCTCGTCCGCTTCGGCAATCGCCAGTTTGACGATTTTGATCTCCACGGCCTGCACCTTGTTATCCTGCGCGAAAATGGCGGCGATGATGTGATCGGCCACGCTTTCAATCAGGACAAAATGGACATTTTTCGGCAAACCGTCAGTCGCGGCATATTTCAGGTCCATATAGGATTTCGAGGCGTCGAGCGGGGTATCGGCGGCATAATTGTCTGCCATCGCCAGTTCGGCACGCAGCGAAATCCGCAGCGGCTGGGGCAAATGGGTTTCCTCGGAATAAACCCCGGTCAGGACATCGACGACCAAGCCATCGACTTCCAGCCACAATTTGTCACTCACTCGGCTGTTCCAATTCTGCTGTGCGGCTGATGGGTTGCGAGCGGGCCGCGACCCGCCTAAGCCGCCGGCGCATAGCGAAAGGCAAGAGCTTGGCCAACCCATTGCTGCAACTTGTGCCACTCGCCAGCGTGGCCGCGCCACAGGTGGAGGCGTTGCTCGACCGGGCGTTCGGCCCGGACCGGCACCAACGCACCGCCTATCGCGTCCGCGCCGGGGTGGCGGCGGCGGCGGCCATGAGCTTTGCCCTGACCCCGCCTGACGGCGCGCTGATCGGCTCTATTCAGTGCTGGCCAGTGGCCCATCACGGCGATGATGGCCAGACATCGCCGCTGGTGATGGTCGGGCCGGTGGCGGTCGATCCGGCGGTGCAGGGCGCGGGCCATGGCCAGCGGCTGATGCGCGCGGCGCTGGACGCGGCCGCCGCTGGCACCGGGGCCGATGGCGCGCTGATGATGATTGGCGATCCGGGCTATTATGGCCGCTTTTTTGGCTTTGAGGCCCGCGCCACCGGGGCATGGCGCCTGCCCGGCCCGGTGGATCCGGCGCGGCTGCTGGCGCGTGCGGTTGCTGGCCACGGCGTGCCCGGCGCGCCGGGGCGGATTGGCCCGCGCTGAGCACCCCTGCCGAGCACCTTGGCCGAGCACCCTTGCGGTGCGCGCGGTTAAATGCGATTCGCTGGCCCAGCATGGCCAACCATCCCCCGATTGCCGACCCTGCCAGCTTTGGCCGGATGTCGCTTGCCGAGGCGGCAGAGTTGCTGGCCGCCCAGAAATTGCCGCCGGTCGAAACGTGGGCGCCCACCGCCGACAGCGACAGCCGGATGGAAATCCGCGCCGATGGCAGTTGGTGGCACGACGGCGGCCAGATCACCCGCCCCGCGCTGGTCCGCCTGTTTTCCAGCATTTTGCGGCGCGAGGATGATGGCCGCTTTGCGCTCGTCACCCCGCATGAGCGGCAATTTGTGCAGGTGGCCGACACGCCGTTTCGCGCGGTCGAACTGTTGAGCGAAGGCGCGGGCAATCAGCGGCGGCTGCTGTTCCGGCTGGACGGCGGCGCCGTGGTGCTGGCCGGGCCGGACCATCCGCTGCGCGTGGACGGCACCGCCGATGCCCCCCGCCCGTTGCTGCATGTCCGGGGCCGCATTGGCCTGGGGCTGGAGGCGCGGCTGAGCCGCAGCCTGTTTGTCGAGCTGGCCGAACTGGCGCTGGCCGAGCCGCCCGGGCCAGGGAATATTCCCGGCATCTGGTCCAGCGGCGGATGGTTTGCACTGGTCCCGCCGGAGCCGCCGCAATGACCGCGCACGCGCTGGCCGCTGCCCTGCACCGCCATGCCCAGCCGGTGCCACGCGACGACCGCGCCAATGCGCCCGACCAATTGCGCGATGCAGCGGTGCTGATTGCCCTGACTGACCGGACGGAACCGGGGGTGATATTGACCCAGCGCCCCCTGTGGCTGCGCGATCATGGCGGGCAAATTGCCTTTCCCGGCGGCAAGATCGAGGCCGATGACGCGGACCCGGTTGCCGCCGCCCTGCGCGAGGCAGGCGAGGAACTGGCCCTGCCCGCCGCCGCCGCGACGGTGATCGGGGCCACCCCCGCCTATATCGCCGCCAGCGGGTTTCGCATCACCCCGGTGCTGGCGGTGGTGCCGCCCGACCTGCCGCTGGTGCCGGATCCCGGCGAGGTGGCGGACTGGTTCGAGATTCCCTTCACGCTGCTGTTCGACCCGGCGCGCTACACTGCGCATCAGGCGGAGTGGCGCGGTGCGCTGCGCCATTATCACCGGACGGAATGGCAGGGGCGGCAGATTTGGGGGGTGACCGCCGGGATTGTGCTGGCGCTGGCGCACGGCGTGCGCGCAGCGGCGACGCCATGACCGGGCGGCACCTGCCCCCCGCCGCATGGACTGGCGAGGCCGGGCTGAGCGCAGTGGTGGCGGCGCTGACCGCCGAGGCCGACGGGCCGGGCGCGGCGGTGCGCTATGTCGGCGGCGCGGTGCGCGACACGCTGCTGGGGCTGGTGGTTCAGGATGTCGATCTGGCAACACCCCTGCCGCCCGATGCGGTGCTGGCGCGGCTGGCGGCGGCGGGGATCAAGGCGGTGCCCACCGGCATTGCCCATGGCACGGTGACGGCGGTGGCGGGGGGCAGGCCGCATGAAATCACCACCCTGCGCCGCGACGTTGCCACCGATGGCCGCCACGCCCGTGTGGCATTTTCCAGCGATTGGCAGGAAGACGCCGCCCGGCGCGACTTCACGATCAATGCGCTCTATGCCGACCCGGCCACCGGCCAGATTTTCGATTATTTCGGCGGCCTGGCCGATCTGGCGGCGCGCCGGGTGCGGTTTATCGGCGACCCGCGCGCCCGGATTGCGGAGGATCATTTGCGGATCCTGCGCTATTTTCGGTTTCAGGCCCGATTTGGCGGGCCACAGCCGGATGCGGAGGCAGACGCCGCCTGCGCGGCCATGGCCGCCACGCTGAAGGGGCTGTCGCGCGAGCGGGTGGCGGGCGAATTGCTGAAACTGCTGGCGTTGCCGGGCCCGGCCCCGACCACCGCGCGCATGGCGGAACTGGGCATATTGCCGGTGATCCTGCCCGAGGCGGACGCGGCGGCGCTGGCCGCGCTGGTGGCGGCAGAGGCCGCGGCGGGCATCGCGGCGGATCCGGTGCGGCGGCTGGCGGCACTGTTGCCCGCGGACCCCGATTTGGCGGCAAAAGTGGCGGCGCGGCTGCGCCTGTCGGGCGCGCAGAAAAAACGGTTGATGGTGGCGGCGGCGCGCGGGTGGGGCGGCGATCCGCGCGCGCTGGCCTATCGGCTGGGGCGGACGGGAGCGCTGGACCAATTGCTGCTGACCGGCGGCGATGCCGCGGCGGTGCGCGATTGGCCGATTCCGACCCCGCCATTCCGTGGCCGCGATCTGGTCAGCGCCGGGATTGGCGCCGGGCCAGCGGTGGCGCATTTGCTGAGCGCGGCGGAGGCCGACTGGATCGCAGCCGGCTTCCCCGCCGATTTTGACATCCAGTGCTGGCTGGCCGACCGGAGGCCGTGATGGACGGCGGCGCCCGGGCCTATCCCGCAAATTTCCCGCTGCGCGGAAAGCCGGTGGGGGGGAGGCGTCCGGCGGTGGCCCGCCCGGCGCGCCATGGCGCAAGGTCGGTCTCGGTCCGGACCCGCCCGCTATCGCCGCCCATCGGCCAACTTAGCCCCGTCGCCGCCGCCAGGGTGATGGCATCGGCCAGGCCGCCGTCCTTATACCGGCCCAGCATCACCCCCTGCCCCCGCGCCATGACCGGCAGGTCAACAAGGTCAAACAGCAGCAGTTTGCGGTTGTCGCCAATCACCGCCACCAGATCATCGCCGGGTGCAATGGCGCGGGCCACCACCAGCCGCGCGCCGGATTTCAGATTGACCACCGCCTTGCCCTTGCGGGTTTCGGCGACCAGATCGGCCAATTCCACCGCAAAGCCATGGCCGCTCGATCCCGCCACCAGCACCCGGCCGCCCCCGCCCGCGCCCCCGGCGACCAGCACCGCAATCACCCCGGCATCGCTGTCAATGTCCAGCATCAGCCGCAACGGCTCACCAAAGCCGCGCCCGCCCGGCAATTTGTCCCCGCCCAGCGTGTAAAAGCGGCCATTGCTGGCGGCAAACAGCAATTTGTCGGTGGTCTGGGCGTGGACGATATGGCCCGCCTCGTCGCCATCCTTGAACTTCAGCTCTGCCCATTGCTCGGCAGGCAAATGGCCGCGCTGCGCCCGCACCCATCCCCGCCGCGACAGGATGACGGTGATCGCTTCGCGCTCGATCATCGCATCTGGCGGAATAATGGCCACAGGCGCGGCCTCGGCGATGGTGGTGCGGCGGCGGCCCAGCCGGGTTTCGGGGCCATAAACCCCCCGCAGCGCCGTCAGATCGCGCTTCAGCCGGGTGCGCTGGCGCGCCGGGCTGGCGACCAATTGGGCCAGCTCATCGCGTTCCTTGGCGAGGCCATCCGCCTCGCGGCGCAGCTCCATCTCCTCCAGCTTGCGCAAAGACCGCAGCCGCATGTTCAAAATCGCCTCCGCCTGCCGGTCGGTCAGGGTGAATTCGGCAATCATCACCGGTTTCGGCTCATCTTCGGTCCGGATGATTTCGATGATCCGGTCAAGGTTCAAATAGGCGATCAAATAGCCCGCGACCAGTTCCAGCCGGTCATCAATCTTCGCAATCCGGTGCTCCGCCCGGCGCACCAGCACATTGATCTGATGGGTCAGCCATGCGGCGAGCAGGGGCTTCAGCCCCATCACCCGGGGGGTGCGGCTGGCGTCCAGCACGTTGAGATTGAGGCTGAACCGGCTTTCAAGGTCGGACAGGCGATAGAGGCTGTGTTTCAACACCTCTGGATCGACATTGCGGCTTTTTGGCACCAGAACGATCCGCAGATCCTCGGCGCTTTCGTCGCGGACATCTTCCAATATCGGCAATTTCTTGTCGGCGATCAGCCCGGCCAATTGTTCGATCAACTTGCCCTTGGTGACCCCATAGGGGATTTCGCTGACGACCAATTGCCAAGTGCCGCCGGGCAATTTCTCAATACCATCTGGCTCCCAACCGCCATCATCGCCGCGCCCGGCGCTAAAGCGCGCCCGCACCCGGAAACTGCCGCGCCCGCTGGCATAGGCCGCCGCAATCGCCGCCGGGCTGTCCACCACCACCCCGCCAGTCGGAAAATCCGGCCCGCGCACATGGGCCAACAGCGCGGCATCATCGGCATCGGGCTGGTCGATCAGCACCAGCGCGGCGTCAATCACCTCGGCGACATTGTGGGGGGGGATGTTGGTGGCCATCCCCACGGCAATGCCGCTGGCGCCATTGGCCAGCAAATTGGGGAACAGGCCGGGCATCACCTCCGGCTCTTCATCCTCGCCATTATAGGTCGGGCGGAAATCGACGGTGCCTTCGTCCAGCCCGGCCATCAGATCCACCGCCACCCGGGTCAGCCGCGCCTCGGTATAGCGATAGGCGGCGGCATTATCGCCGTCGATATTGCCAAAATTGCCCTGACCATCCACCAGCGGATAGCGGAGGGAAAAATCCTGAGCCAGCCGCACCATCGCGTCATAAACGGCGGTGTCGCCGTGCGGATGATATTTGCCGATCACATCGCCAACCACCCGCGCCGATTTCTTATAGCCCTGCGCCGGGTCCAGCCGCATCACCCGCATCGCCCACAGCAGGCGGCGGTGCACGGGTTTCAACCCGTCCCGCAAATCGGGCAGCGAGCGGGCGGTGATCGTGGACAGGGCATAGACCAGATAGCGGTCGGACAAGGCCGCCTCAAACGGCGTGTCAATCGGGTCAGCGGGGATCACATCGGCCATGGCGAGGGGGGGATAGCAAGGGCGCGCCAGATTGCAATGCGCCATGGCAATGATATGAACGAGGGCGGGGCGGATAGCAGCGGAGGGTTCAGCATTGACAATCAGGTGTAAGTTGGCGGCGCTCGCCATGCTGGGGCTAGGCGGGTGCAGCGTGCCGGGCAGCGACGCCGGAGCAGGCGGCGGCGAGGAAATGGCTATAGCAGCCGCGCCAGAGGCCGCCGCTGACGCCGCCGGGGCCGGCAGCGCACCCATCGCGGGGGCGCCCGCGCAAATCGCCTATCGCTACCGCGTCGCTTATCGGCTGGCCCCGGCAGAGATTGGCAAGGTTCAGGCCGGGCACAAAGCGCTGTGCGACGCGCTTGGCGCGGGGCGGTGCCAGATGGTGCAAATGGGCAATCGCGGCGATAGCGAGGCGGCAAGCGCCAGTCTGGAGCTGTGGGTTGAGGCGAAATTGGCGCCGACATTTCTGGCGGATGCGGACAAGGCGGTTGATGCCGCGGGCGGCAGCCCCACCGAGCGCGATGTGACCGGCGAGGATGTCGCCAAGGATATCAGCGATACCGCCGCGCGCATTGCCGCCAAACAAGCACTGGCCGACCGGTTGCTGGCGCTGCTGCGCGAGCGGCGGGGCAGTGTCGGTGATCTGGTCGAGGCCGAACGCGCCTTTGCCCAGGCACAGGAGGAATTGGACGCGGCACGAAGCTGGATGGCACAGTTGCGCCAGCGGGTCGCCATGTCGAATATCGCCATCACCTATCGCGCCAGCGGGCCGAGCGGCGGCAATTTTGTCCGCGAGGTGCGCGGCGCCGTCGATGCGGTTGGCGAAATTGTCGGCGGCAGCATCGCCCTGTTGATCTGGGTGGTGCTCGCGCTGTTGCCATGGGCGCTGCTGCTGGGCGCGCTCTTTTGGGTGAAACGGCGCATGGGCTGGCGCTGGTCGCCGCGCCGCTGGCGCAGCCTGCCGCCCGCCGCCAGCGGGGACCAATCCGCTGGCTAAGCCAGCGGATGGCGCTTGTCGGGGCCAGCAAAATCGGCCAGACGGGATCAGGGTGGTAATGCCGAAATGCCGAGGTGACGCGTGGAGATTGCTGATAGCGGACGGACCAGCTTGCTCGCGCGGTTCCTGCGCTGGTTTCTGGTCGGCATGTATCGGCGCGGCGGCTGGAAAGCAGTCGGGGTGGTGCCAGAGCCGCGCAAATTCGTGCTGATCGCCGCACCACACACCAGCAATTGGGATTTCGTCAATTTTCTGGGCCTGACCGTCGATTTGGGGTTCAAGCCGCACTTCATGGCGAAATTGTCCCTGTTTCGCTGGCCGCTGGGCAATTTCATCCGGCAAATGGGCGGGCTGGCGATCGACCGGCGGGCCAGCAACAATTATGTCCAGCTGATGGCCGATGAATTTGCCCGTCGCACCGAATTCATCCTGACTGTGGCGCCAGAGGGCACGCGGGGCCGGGTGAAGCGCTGGCGCACCGGCTTTTACCACATCGCCATGGCGGCAAAGGTGCCGATCGTGGTTGGCATGATGGATTATGGCCGCCGCACCGGCGGGCTGGGCCCGTTGATCTGGCCGACCGGCGACTACCGCGCTGACATGCAAAAGGTGCTGGACGTGTATCGCAGCTGCGTGCCCAAATTTCCCGACCGCGCCGTCACCCGGTTGGAGGATATTTTGGGTGATGACTATGATGCCGCCGAAATGACTGCCCAATTGCGGGCCACCGGCGGCCATTCATGATCGGCCTCACCCAGTTGCTGGCGACCAATTTGGCGCTGCTGTTCCTGATCATCATCGGCCTGTGGTGCTATGCCGTCGCGATCCGGGATGCGTCGTTTATCGATGCATTCTGGGCATTTGGGATGGTGATATTGGCGTGGGCGACGGTGGCACAGCTTGGCGCCGATGCCCCGCGTGCCCAGTTGCTGCTCACGCTGACCAGCCTGTGGGGCATGCGGCTGGGTCTGCATTTGCTGATCCGCTGGCGCGCCCATGGCGAGGACCCGCGCTATGCCAAAATCATCGGCGGGGCGATGGCGGCAAAAGGGTGGAGCTGGCCGCGCACCGCACTGATGATGGTATTCATGCTGCAAATGCCGCTGCTCTTCATCACCTGTCTGCCCGCCCAGATTGGCATTTATGCCAGCGGCCAGCCCGGCGCGGCCCCGCTGGGATGGCTGAGCGCGGCGGGGGCGGCGCTGGCGCTGGCTGGCATCGCCTTTGAAACCGTTGGCGACGCCCAGCTCAAGGCGTTTCGCGCGGACCCGGCCAACAAGGGCCGGGTGCTGGATAGCGGCCTGTGGCGCTATACCCGCCACCCCAATTATTTTGGCGATGCCTGTGTGTGGTGGGGCATTTGGCTGGTCGCGGCCGATGCGGGCTGGTGGGCGGCGCTGGCCAGCCTGATCGGCCCGGTTTTCCTGACCTTCACCCTGGTCAAATGGTCGGGCAAGGCAATGCTGGAGGCCGGGCTGAAAAAAAGCCGTCCCGGCTATGCCGATTATATCGCGCGCACCTCGGGCTTTATTCCGTGGCCGCCCCGCCAGAGCTGAGCTAAGGCCTGCGCAATGACCATCGACCCCGGCCTTGCCCCCGATCAGCCTGTTGCCGCTGATGCCCATGCCCTTGGTGACGCGCCGCGCATTCGCACCATGCTGGAGGATGCCGCCCGCGCCCGGCGCTGGATCAGCTATTCCGATCTGCTCGGGCAATTGGGCTTTCGCTTCACCCGGCCCAAAATGCGGGCGCTGTGCAAAACGCTGGAGCGGGTGGATAGCCTGTGCGCCGCCGATGGCCAGCCCGATCTCGCCGTGCTGGTGGTGCGCGAGGCGGACGGCCTGCCCGGTCAGGGCTGGTGGACCGGCGGCACCGCGCTCAGCCAAGGCTATACCGGCGCATGGGAAGGGGCAGAGGCGATGCGCTTTATCAAGGACCAGCAGCGGGTGGCGTTTGATTATTGGGCGGGGCGTTAAGCCTTCAGGCCAATTTCGCGCAGCCTTGCTTGCAAATAATCATCGGCGGTGATGGGCACCGGGTAGCGGTTGGGATGGTCGGCATCGACGCACTCGGCCAAGGTTTCGATCAGATAATCCGAGCGAAAGTGCAGGAAAAACGGCATGGAATAGCGGGCGATGCTGGCCCGGCCGGCGTCGGGGTTGCGGACCCGGTGGGTGGTGGACGGCAGGCGGTGGTTGGTCAGCCGCTGGAGCATATCGCCGACATTGACCGCCAGCGCGCCGGGCGGCGGTGCGACCGGCAGCCACGCGCCATCGCGGTCCAAAATCTCCAGCCCCGCCTCGTCCGCCCCCAACAACAGGGTGATGGTGTTGATATCTTCATGCGCCTCGGCCCGCATGCCCTTGGCCGCGCCGGTGATCGGCGGGTAATGGAGCAGGCGCATCACGCTGTTGCCATCCGCTATGCTGGGGCCAAACCAGTCCGGGGTCAGGCCCAGATAGCGCGCAATGGCACTGAGCAATCGCGCGCCGACCGCATCGAACCCGGCGAACAATTCGGTAAATGTCGCCTGAAACTCCGGCAGCTCGGCGGGCCAGACATTGGCTGGTTGTTGCGGGCCCAGCGGGTGATCGGCGGGCAGATCGCGCCCGACGTGCCAAAACTCCTTCAAATCCACCGCGGCCGCGCCCTTGGCGATTTCGGTGCCAAACGGGGTAAAGCCGCGCGCACCGCCCAGGCCGGGCAGGCAATAGCGCCGCTTCACCGCATCGGGCAGGGCGAAAAATGCCTGCGCCGCGTCCCACGCCCGGTCGATCAGCGCGGGGTCAATGCCGTGATCGGCCACCATCGCAAAGCCAAAGCGTTCAAATGACGCCCCAAAAGCGGCGGCAAAATCCGCATCACCCAATTCCAGCGACAGCATTGGCACCTGAGCGGTCATGGCGTCTGATCCTTCCAGCATATCCTGCCCCCGATTTACGCTGCCAGCGAAAAAAGGCAAATCCACCGCTGTGCAAGGGTGCCACGCGGGCTATAGCTGGGCCATGCAATATTGGTTGATGAAATCCGAACCCGATGTCTATGGCTGGGACGATCTGTGCCGCGACGGCAGTGGCATTTGGGATGGCGTGCGCAACCACAGCGCCAAGCTGAACTTGATGGCGATGCAGGTGGGCGATCAGGCGCTGTTTTACCACAGCAACATCGGCAAGGCCTGTGTCGGCATCGTTCAGATTGCCGAGGCGGCATTCCCCGACCCCACCGCCGCCCCGGGCAGCCCATGGGTGGTGGTCCGGGTGGAGCCGGTGCGGGCGCTGGCCGCGCCGGTGACATTGGCCGCGATCAAGGCCGAGCCGAAATTGGCAAATATGGCGCTGGTGCGGCTGTCGCGCCTGTCGGTGGGGCCGGTCACCGCCGCCGAATGGGCGGTGGTCATGGCGATGGCGGCGGTGGATTGATTGGCACCGGCCCGCAATATCGCTTGTCTTGGCCCGGAAATAATGTTGTTTTCTGATATGTTATCGATAGGCGTTGGCGGCTTGCAGCCGAGCAGAGCCGCAGTTCCAAAAGGGGCGTTGTAAATGTCAAAATTGCCGCCGCAGGAGCAGTTGGCGTCGCATCCACCGGCAGAAAAAACGTCACGGTGCCCCCGATTGCTGGTTATCGGGCACCCGAATCAATGCCCGGTTGAATTGCCGAATATCGCCGAGCTGGCCGGTTATCGGCTGCTCGCAATTTGTCCGCCGGTCGGTGCGGCGGCGCGCCTGGCGCAGTCGGTCGGGATTGAGCTGATCTGGCTGATCGCTCCGCAAGACCCCAATTATGAGCTTGCCGCCGCCATTACCGCCGCCGCCAGCCGGTTTGAGGCGAACATCTTGTGCGAGGCCGAGGGCCAGGTGCTGGACCATTGGTATGGCGCGCTGGCGTCGCACCCCGGCACCCAATTTCTGAGCGGAGCAACCCCGAGCGAGCGGTTGGCAGCGGCGCAGGCAAACTTCAAACCGGACCGCCGCCAGTCGCTGAATGACTCCAGCACCGAGCACCCGGCGAGCGAAATCGCCACGCTGCAACAGGAATTGCAGCGGATGAACCGGCTGCTGGAAGGATTGAGCGCGCGGATTGACGAAGGTTTGCCACCGCCAATGCCGGTTCAGAACGGGTTTGAACCTCTGTCAGCGCCCGCAAAGGGCCGGGCTGGCGGGCTGGGCGAGCCCGGACGCAGCTTTGCGCCGCAGCCGCCCCCGGTTCAGGCGCCGCCCGGCGATTTGGGCGGCGATGCCGACAGCCCAGTGACCGCCGCCCATGTTCGTGCAGTGATCCGCCGCCGCCGCCTGCGCGAGCGGTTTTTCGATGCCGAATTGTTCGCCGATCCCGCATGGGACATGCTGTTGGACCTTTACGCCGCCCAGCTTGAAGGGCGCAACGTGTCGGTATCCAGCCTGTGCATCGCCGCCGCCGTTCCCGCCACCACGGCGCTGCGCTGGGTGAAAGCGATGACCGATGGCGGCTGGTTGGTCCGAACCGCTGACCCGATGGATGGCCGCCGGATTTTCATCGCGCTGGGCCATGATGCGGGCCAGGCAATGGCCGATTATTTTGCCGCGAGCACCGATTCCGCTGCCAAAATCACTTGACCCCTGCCCGGCAAGGCCGCATCGCCCGCGTGATCCCCGATCGGGGCGCTTAGCTCAGTTGGTAGAGCATCTCGTTTACACCGAGAGGGTCGGCGGTTCGAGCCCGTCAGCGCCCACCAGCCAGCCGGACTTCGGCGCAAGATAACCGAATTGCCGGGCGTGATGGTGGCGATGGCGGGATTGGGCCTGCTGGATTGCCCCTGCTGGATCGGGCTGGCAGAAACCAACAGCGGCCGCCCCTGCGCGGTGCAGAGGCAGCCGCCGGTGGCGGTCCGGATGCCGCGATCAGAAGCGGATGCGCACCCCGGCTTGATAGGTTGCGCCGAAATCCTCAACCTGTTCAAACACGCCGGTGCGCAGCCCGCGCCAGTACCGGCTGTTCTTTTCGTTGAAGATGTTGATCGCATCCGCATAGACTTGGATGGTCTTGCCGATATTCAGCCGGACATTGATGTCATGCTGGGTATAGGGTTTGCGGAACCGGTCCAGTTCAACGCGGCTGCCGATCCCGCCCAGCCGTTCGCCGGTGTGGGTGACGGAATAGCGCATCGACAGTGTGTCATTTTCCCAGCCGACCGAGCCATTGGCGGTGAAGTCCGCCTGACCGGGGAAGGCAAATACCTCGCCCCGCCTTTCGCTGATGCCCGCGCGGCTGGTGGCGAAAGTGGCGTTGCCGGTCACAAACAGACCGGACAATAGCC
>DAIUBZ010000012.1:0-17860 GCA_036846445.1 Sphingopyxis sp.
GATGTTCGGCATTGCGTCGATGACCAAGGCGTTCACGGTGCTGGCGATCCTGAAACTGCGCGACGATGGCAAGTTGGGGCTGGACGATCTGGCCGAGACCCATGTGCCGGAAATGCGCGGCTGGACCAGTCCGACCAGCGACAGCCCGCGCATCCGGGTGCGCGATTTGATCCACCATGTCGGCGGGCTGGTCACCGACGATCCGTGGGGCGACCGCCACCAGCCGATCAGCGAGGCGGAGTTTACCGCCATGATCGCAGCGGGCGTGCCGTTCAGCCGCCCCACCCAGTTGCGGCACGAATATAGCAATTATGGCTACGCCCTGCTCGGCCGGATCGTGGCGGCGGCATCGGGCCTGCGCTATCAGGATTATGTGCAGCAGACGCTGCTCACCCCGCTGGGCATGACCAGCAGCGGCTTTGAAGTGGCGGATATGCCGCTGGAGCGCCGCGCCATCGGCTATCGCTGGGAAAATGGCGCTTGGACGGTCGAGCCGAATATGGCCGACGGGGCGTTCAGCGCGATTGGCGGGCTTCAGGTCAGCGCCCATGATTATGCCAGATGGGTCGGGTTTTTGCTCAGCGCATGGCCCGCGCGCGATGGCCCCGACACCGGCCCGGTGCGGCGATCGACTGTGCGGGAAATGGCCCAGGGGCTAAACTTTGTAACCGTGGCCCAGCGGATTGGCACCAGCGGACCGGCTGCCTGCCGCCAGGCCGCCGCCTACGCCATGGGCTGGCGGGTGGCGCAGGATTGCGAACTGGGGCTGACGCTGGCGCATGGCGGCGGCTATCCCGGCTATGGCAGCCATGTGATGCTGATGCCGGATTATGGCGTCGGGGTATTTGCGCTGACCAACCGCACTTACGCTGGGCCAAGCGCGCCGGCGTGGGACACGGCGGTGGCGCTGCACCGGGCCGGAATGCTGACCCGGGCCGAAGAGCCAGTGTCGGCGGCAGCCACCGCCGCGCATGATGCGGCGCTGCGCGCCTTTGGGGCGGGCAATCTTGCCCCGCTGGATGGCATGTTGGCGATGAATTTCCTGATGGACCGGACCGCCGCCAATTGGGCGCGCTATCTGGGCGAGATCAAGGCCGAGGTTGGCGCGTGCCGCGCCGACACCCCGCCCCGCGCCGACGGGGCGCTGGCGGCCAATTTCCGCTGGACCTGCGCGCGCGGCGAGCTGGATGGGCGGGTGCTGCTGGCCCCCACCACGCCCGCGACGATTCAGGCGTGGCGGCTGCGGGTGATCGCGCCGCGCTCCCAGTCCAAAACGGATTGACCGGCCCCGGTTGCCCGCGTATACACATCAAGTATATACGGAGCAGGTTATGGCCAAGGAATATCCCGCGAAAAGTTTCAAATCCGGCAATTCGGTGGCGATCCGGATGCCCGCCGCATTGGGGGTTGAACCGGACCGCGAATGGATTGCGGTTCGTCAGGACCATCGGATCGTTCTGGAACCCAAGGGCCAGCAGGCGCGCCGGTTCGCCATCGCCAAGGTTGCCGGATCGGCCAAAGGGTTGAACTACCACTATCCCGGCACGCGGGAGTTCGCCGGGCGCGCATCTGACCAGCCTTCGCCAGCCGCTGGCGAATGATCTATCTGCTCGATACCAACATCGTCATCGCCCTGACCGAGTTGGCGGATCCACCTGTGGTTGCGCGGGCCGGAAACTGTTATGCGGGCGACCTGGTCACCTCCGCAATCGTCATGGCCGAGGTGGCGCTGGGTATCGCGCACGGCGACGTGGGGGCAATGGCCAAGCTGGATGCGTTTCGCCAAGAGGTGCCAGTGCTGGATTTCGACTTGAAAGCTGCGATGGCCTATGCCGCTTTACCGTTCCGGCGCGCCAGTTTCGACCGGTTGATCGCCGCCCATGCCCAGTCACTGGCGCTGATCGTTGTTACCGCCAATGACCGCGACTTTTGCGATATTCCAGGGCTGAAGGTCGAAAATTGGACAAGGTGATGGCAGGGCAGTTCGGGTTCACGCGCCCCGCAAACGCCGGGAAAGATTGAACGCTTGACCTTCACCGCCATTCCCCTGACTCTCTACCCCGCCATGTTCCCCGGGCCGCTGGGGCACAGCATTGCCGGGCGGGCGCTGGCGCGCGGCCTGTGGGCCTGTGCGCCGGTGCAGATCCGCGACCATGCGGAGGGCAAGCATCGCACCGTGGATGACACGCCCGCTGGCGGCGGCGCGGGAATGGTGCTGCGCGCGGATGTGGTGGCGGCAGCGGTGGATGCGGCGGGCGCGGCCCACCCCGGCCTGCCCATGGTGGCGATGACCCCGCGCGGCGCGCCAATCACCCAGCGCCGGGTGCGCGCCCTGGCCGCCGGGCCGGGGGCAATCATCCTGTGCGGGCGGTTTGAGGGGTTTGACGAGCGCTTGTTCGACGCCCGGCCCCGGATTGAGCAAATCAGCATGGGCGACATCATCCTGTCGGGCGGCGAGCTGCCGGCGCTGATGCTGCTGGATGCTTGCATTCGGCTGTTGCCCGGCGTAATGGGCGCGGCTGACAGCGGGGCCGATGAGTCGTTTGAACACGGCTTGCTGGAACATCCCCACTATACCCGGCCCCAGCTATGGGACGGGCGGATGATCCCCGAAGTGTTGCGATCGGGGGATCATGCGGCCATCAACGCCTGGCGGCAAAGCCGGGCGGCGGCGGACACACGGTTACGCAGGCCGGACCTTTGGGAGCGTTATGAGGACGCTCGGGCCCAGCCTGCCTCTGGCGCGCGACAACAAACGAAAGGACATGGGGACAATGAACCTCATCCAGACGATTGAAGCCGAAGAAATTGCCAAGGCCGGCAAGACCATTCCCGATTTCCGTCCCGGCGACACGCTGAAGGTCGGCGTGAAAGTGGTCGAAGGCGAACGCACCCGGGTCCAGAATTTCGAGGGCGTGTGCATCGCCCGGTCGAACAAGGGCATGGGATCCAATTTCACCGTCCGCAAAATGTCGTTCGGCGAAGGGGTGGAGCGCGTGTTTCCGCTCTATTCGCCCAATATCGACAGCATCACCGTGGTGCGCAAGGGCGCGGTGCGGCGGGCGAAACTCTATTATCTGCGCGGCCGCACCGGCAAATCGGCCCGCATCGCCGAACGGCGCGAAAACCGCGACGGCAAATAAGCGCCAACCGTCACCACCGAAAAGGCCGGGCGCAATCCCGGCCTTTTTTGTGGGCCTCAATCCGTCAGCGCCGCCATGTGCGCGCGGGCATTGGCGGCATAATGGGCCACGCCCAGCGCGACGCCCGCCGCCATCGCATCGTCCACCGGCTTCACCAGCCGGGCCGGGCGGCCGGTCCACAATTCGCGCGGGCCAATCGCCTTGTTTTCGGTCAGCAGTGCGCCCGCGCCCAGCATCGCCTGGCTGGCGATCGACGCCCCGTTCATCACAACCGCGCCCAGCCCGACAAAGGCCCGGTCAGCCAGGGTGCAGCCGTGCAGCATCACCATATGGCCGATCAGCACATCATCGCCGATGATGGTGGGGCAGCCACCGGGCCGCCCCGGCATTGGCCCGTCGCAATGCACCACCGTGCCGTCCTGAATATTGGTGCGCGCGCCCACGACAATCTGGCTGACGTCGGCGCGCAGCACGCAATTATACCAGATGCTGGCGTCCGGCCCGATGGTGACGTCACCGATAATCCGGCAGCCCGGCGCGACAAAGGCGCTGGGGTGGATGCGCGGGGTGTGGCCATTCAGGGTGATGATCGAGACATCGGGGCGATGGACCGCGTCAGCCATGGTCAGAAAATCCAGTCCCAGCGCACCACCGGCTGGATGGACGAGAAATCGTCGGTCCACCCGGCAAAGCCCGGCTGGGCGCGCGGCGGATACCAGCCATCGGGGCGGTCATCGGTGCCGCGCGGCGCCAGCGGCCCGCTGATCGCGGCCAGCCGCGCGGGATCGGCGCTGAACACCACCCAGGTCGAGCCATTTTCGCCGCGCGCCACCGCCGCATCATCCGGGCTGAAAAACCGGATTGCCGCCCGCCAGCCCCGCCGCTTTGCCTCCGCCGCCAGCACCGGCTCCAGATCGAAATAGCGGTTCGAAATGTGCACCGCCAGCACCCCGCCGGGCCGCAGCGACCGGGCATAGACATCAAATGCCTCCGCCGTCAGCAGGTGCAGCGGGATGGCATCCGAGGAAAAGGCATCAATCGCCAGAATATCATAGCGCGCCGCCGCTTGCCGCGCCAATTCAATCCGGGCATCGCCGACCAGCATCCGCGCGGACGGCGTGCAATCGGCGATGAAGGTAAAGCGGCTGGTGTCGCGGGCAATCGCCACCATCGCTGGGTCGATTTCATAAAAATCCCAGCTTTGCCCCGGCTTGGCATAGCAGGCCAGCGTGCCGGTGCCGAGGCCGACAATGCCGATGCTGGCGTTTGCGCCGAACAGCGTGGGGGCCGCGCTGAGCGCCGCGCCAATGCCGGTGCCCGGCCCATAATAGGTGGTGGGGGTGCGCCGCCGGTCCGGCGCGGTCAACTGCATCCCATGCAAAGTGGTGCCGTGGGTCAGCATCCGCCGCCCCAGGCTGGGGGCATCGCCCACCTCATAGACCCCGAAATAGCTGCGGATACGGTCGCCCGACAGGCTTTTGGTCAGCGTATCCACGCCGCCCACGGTGAACATCAGCAATGCGACCAGCGCGACATAGGCCCAGCGCCATGGGATCACCAACAGCCCGGCCAGCACCCCGCCGCCCACCAGCGCCATTTGCACCCCGCTGGCCGACCAGTCCTGGGCCACCGGCAACAGCGCCGCGCCCGCCGCCGCGACCAGCGCGATCACCACCCAGCGCGCCACCAGCGCGCCCCGGTTCAGCCATTCCGCCCAGGGGATCAGGGCGGGCAGCGGCAACAACAGCGCCGCCGCCACCACCAGCAGCGGATGTTCATACACCCAATCGAACAGCAACGGCGCGATCAGCGCGGCGAACAGCCCGCCCACCGCGCCGCCCGCCGACATGACCAGATAAAAGAGGGTGAGGTGCGCGGGATCGGGCCGGTCGTCATACAACCGCGCGTGCAGCGCCACCGCGACCACAAACAGCATCACCAGACTGGCCGCTGCCACCATCAACGCCACATTGCCGCCGCCCAGCAGTGACAGGCCGCCGATGATCAGCAAACAGGCCGGGGCAATCGTCACCAGCGTCGCGGTGGTGCGCGGCCAATTGCCAAAGGCGAACACAAAGCTGAGCAGATACAGCCCCAGCGGGATCACCCACATCAGCGGCATCGCGACAATGTCGGTGGTCAAATGGGTGGTCGTGGACAGCATCAGCCCCGACGGCACCGCCGCCAGCGCCAGCCACAGCAGCATCCGGCGCACCCCGGGCCGAGGACCAGCCGGAGCTGCGGCCACCGCCGCATCCGGAACCACCGCCGCCGATCCGGCGTGCCAGCGCGCCGCCGCCACCGCCACCACCAGCGCCGCCAGCAGGCCATAGCCCAGCGCCCAGCCCCAGCTTTGCACCCCCACCGGCAGCAGCGGCTCAACGAGCAGCGGATAGGCGAGCAGCCCCGAAAAACTGCCAAGGTTTGACGCCGCATACAGCGCATAGGGGTCGCCGCCGCCGCCGCCCGCCGCATACCAGCGCTGGACCAGCGGCGCCTGTGCCGATACCGCAAAAAACACCGGGCCGATGGAGGCGGCCAGCAACAGCGGCACCCACAGGCTTTCCTGTCCCGCCGCCGGGGCAGCCAGATCCGCCAGCCCAACGGGCAGCCACAGCGCCGCCACCGCCAGCAGCGCCAGGTGAATCTGAGTCTGCCGCTGCACCGAAAAGCGCCCCAGCCAATGGGCATAGGCATAGCCGCCCAAGAGCAGCGTCTGATAGACCAGCATGGCGCTGTTCCACACCGCCGGTGCGCCGCCCAGCCGGGGCAGCGCCATCCGCGCCACCATCGGCTGGACCATGAACAGCAGGAAACTGCCGACAAAAATCGTTGCCACGAACACATTGCGGCGGGCCGGGGTGGCGGCGGCGGTGGTTGTGGTTGTGGTGGTCATCATGTCCCTGTTGGTTGGCCCAGCAGCCGCGCAGCGGCGGCGGCATAATATGTCAAAATCCCGCTGGCCCCGGCGCGGCGCAGCGCCAGCAATGATTCCAGCATCAAGGCATCGCGCTCGCCTGCGCCCGCCGCCGCCGCTGCCTCGATCATCGCATATTCGCCCGACACCTGATAAGCGAACACCGGCACGGCAAAGCGGTCGGCGACGCGGGCGATGATGTCGAGATAGGGCAGGCCGGGTTTGACCATCACGCTGTCCGCACCCTCCGCAATGTCCATCGCCACTTCGCGCAGCGCCTCGGCGGCGTTGGCGGGGTCCATCTGATAGCCGCGCTTGTCACCCTTGAGCAGCCCGCGCGAGCCGACGGCATCGCGAAACGGGCCATAAAAGGCCGAGGCATATTTGGCGGCATAGCTCATGATCTGGACATGCGGGAAACCGCCCGCCTCCAGCCCGGCGCGAATGGCGCCGATGCGCCCGTCCATCATGTCGCTGGGCGCGACAATGTCCGCGCCGGCCCGCGCCTGCACCACCGCCTGCGCCACCAGCACCGCCACGGTGGCATCGTTCAGCACCGTGCCATTTTCATCGACCAGCCCGTCCTGGCCATGGCTGGTATAAGGATCAAGCGCCACATCGGTCAGCACGCCCAGCGCGTCGCCGTGCCGCGCCTTGACCGCGCGAATGGCCCGGCAAATCAGATTGTCGGGGTTCAGCGCCTCGGCCCCATCCGGGCTGCGGCGCTCGGCGGGGGTGTTGGGAAACAGCGCAATGCACCCGATGCCCAGCGCCACCGCCTCGTCGGCCCGCGCCACGATCAAATCGACCGACCAGCGCGACACGCCGGGCAGGCTGGCGATGGGTTCGGCGACGCCCACGCCGCTGGTCACAAACAGCGGCCAGATCAACTGGGCGGGCACCAGCCGGGTTTCCGCCACCAACGCCCGGCTCCACCCCGCCGCGCGGGTGCGGCGCAGGCGGGTGGCAGGAAAGCGGGCATCGGGCAGAAACTCAGCCATGCCCCGCCCCTAGCCGCCAGCGCCGACCAGCGAAAGCCCCGCCGGTCACATCATCCCCCCGGCGCGCTTTGCCGCCGTATCTGCCAGCGATCCGACCGTCGGCTCTGGCGGGGCCACCGGGGCGATGGCGCTCAATGCCGCGCCGGGGGCCACCGCCGTCAATTCCCGAATGCGGGCACGGAATGCCGCCAGTTCGGCCCCCTCAAGCTGCGACCGGGTCACAAAACTGACCGAATTGGGATTGACCGTCTGGCCATTGCGGTAAAGTTCATAATGGAGGTGCGGCCCGGTGGACAGGCCGGTGGAACCGATCGTGCCGATCAACTGCCCCGCCCGCACCCGCTGGCCGGGGGCCACGGCAATGCGGCTCATATGGCCATAGCCCGAACCTAGCCCGCCGCCATGGCTGATCCGGACATAATTGCCATAGGCACCGCGCCGCCCGGCCATGGTTACCGTGCCATCGCTGACCGCATAGATGGGCGCGCCATAGCCGCCGCCAAAATCAATCCCGCTGTGCATCCGGACATAGCCCAAAATCGGGTGCCGCCGCATGCCATAGTTGGAGGTAATCCGCCCCGCCGTGGGCCGGACCAGCACACCGCGAGTGCGCCCCACGCCCGATGCCTCAAACCACTGGGTCTGGCCGCCGCTGGTCCATTCGATCATCGACAGGCGCTGTTTGCCGCCACGCACCAGCCCGGCATAAAGCAATTTTCCTGCCTCGGTCTCGCCGGTTTCGGCGCGGCGATAGCTGGTGACGATGTCAAATTCATCATCGGGCCGGAATGCCAGATTGCCGCCAAGTTGCGGGCCAACCACGCGCAGATATTGCTGAACTGCCGCCGCTGGCACCCCGGCGGCGCGGGCGGCGCGGTACAGGCTGCTGCCCGCCCGGCCCCGGACGCGCAGCGGCGTGTCATCGACCAATATCGGCACCCGCCGCAGCGCCAGCGCAGCCCCGCTGCGTTCAAACTCAACCCTTAAGTCAAAGCGGGCGCGCAGGCTGATCGCCTCAACCGGGCGGGGAATGGTCCGCACCGGGCGGCGGCCCAGGATCATCTGCACCCGGGTGCCCGGCGCAATCTGGTCCAGCGGCACGATGGCGGCCAGCCGGGCGGCGATTTGCCGCGCCTCGCCGCTGCCCACCCCCGACCGTTCCAGCACGCGGACGAAACTGTCGCCCCGGCCGATCACGGCGCTTTGTTCGATTTGCGGGCGTTCGGGGGCCTGGGCGAGCGGGCGGACCGCGTCGGTGGCGGCCATGTGCCGCCCGCTGTCACCACCAAAAGCCAAGGGGTTAATCCGCTGCGCCCGCACCTCGTCAAAGGTGCGCGCGTCCAGCGTCGGCGGGGTCGGATAGGTCAGCGGAGCCGCGCCGCCATGGGTCAGCAGCGCCGCCGCAACCAGCGCCAGCAGCGAACATAGCCCGCGCCACCAGCGCGCCGTACCGACATTGGCCCCCAAATCCGGGGCCAGTTCCACCCGGTCCAGCCAGTCGCGCAGCGCATCCCAGCGCCCCGGGGGGGCGGCTGCTGCCGCCCGCCGGATGAATGCCGGGGCCGCGCCATCGTCACCATGGGCACCAAAGGCCGGGGCAAGGCGGGGTTGGTGATACACATGCGATCCTTCAGCCCTGAGTGCCGCTGCCTGGCCCGGCGTGCCCCCTCCCGCATCGGCCTAGCCCGCTGCGTGCGGCGTGCCAAGCCGGTTTGCACCCAGCCCCTGCCTAGCGAACCATGGTTAATCGCCGCTTAAGCTGGCCCGGACCGGCGCGCGCCATCGCCGGTCATCGTCCGGACATATTTTCGTCATCGCCGAGACGCTGTTTCATCATCACTCCGTCACCCGGCGCGGCCAATAGCCCGGTCATCAAAACACAAAGGGGGTCAGTTCCATGCGCATATCTTCCCGCAACTTTCGTGATTCCGCCGCCGCCGCCGCACTGGCCACTGCCATGGCCAGTGCGCTGATCGCCGCGCCTGCCGCCGCGCAATCGGCGGATGACGCTGCGGAAGAGGTGTCCGAAATTGTCGTCACCGGGTCGATTGCGGAATCGCAGGCGGCGTCGCTGGCGGCTAAGCGCCGCGCCGAAAATCTAGTGGATATTGCCGCTGCCGACGCGGTGGGCCGCTTCCCCGACCAGAACAGCGCCGCCGCTCTGTCCCGCCTGCCCGCCGTGGCAGTCCAGCGCGATCAGGGCCAGGAACGCTATGTCCAGGTGCGCGGTGCGCCCAACCGCTGGACCTCGGTCAGCATCGACGGCATTCCGATCATCGGCGTGGACGAAGGCGGCGCGACCCGCGCGTTTCGCTTTGACGCCATCCCCTCGGTGATCCTGTCGGCGCTGGCGATCAACAAATCGCTGACCCCCGATCTGCCCGCCGAGGCGATTGTCGCCAACATCGACCTTCGCACCTATAACCCCCTGTCCAAGCGCGGTTTTTCGGTGCAGGGCGATGTCGGCTATGGCGTCATGGCATTGGGCAATGGCGAACAGCGCCAGGGCTCGCTGCGGCTCGCCTGGGCCAATGATGTGGTGGGGGTTGTCGTCGGCGGATCACATTATCGCCGGGCGCAAGTGACCGACAACCGCGAGGTCGGCGCCTATGACGAGCGCGGCGCGACCGAAATTGACGTGCGCAGCTATAATCTGGTCCGCCAAAACAATGGGGCCTTTGCCGGGGTGGAATATGCCCCCGCCGATGGCCAGCGGCTGTTTGCCAAGGCGATTTTTTCGGAATTCGCCGACGATGAATTGCGCGATCAATATGAGTTTCGGCTCGACCGGGCAGCGGGCGGCACCCGCACCCCGGCCGGCGGCGATTTGCTGCGCGTCCCGGTGCGGACCTTGCTGCAGGACGGGTCCTATCGCACCCGCAACTATATCAACACCATCGGCGGCGAACTGGATCAGGACGGCTGGCGCGTGGCGGTCAATCTGAATTATACCCGCACCGAAAACACCACCGATCTGCCGATTCTGCTGGCCAGCACGTCGGGCAACAATTCGCCGTCGCTGAACTTTGACCGCAGCAATCCCGATTTTCCGATTGTCACCCTGTTCCAAACCCTGAACGGCCCGACGCCCGGCACCTTTGTGCGCGGGGCGCCGCTGACCGCGATCAATCCGGCCACGCTGGTTGGCCCGATTGCGCTGGTGATCGACTCCCGGATCATCACCGACAGTTACACCGTCAAAATGGATGCCGAGCGCGAATTGGGCAGCACCACCCTGTCCGCCGGGGCCATTCACGCCGACCGCACGATCGACGGCGATGTGCTGTCGGCCACCAATGTTGCGCCCTTGGCCGCCCTGCCCGCCATTGGCCGCCCGGGGATTAACCTGGGCGATTTTGCGACCAATCGCCCGTGGGTCACCCGCTTCCCGCTGGGTACCAGTTTCAACTATATCGACAATGGCCGCCTGCGCACGGCGATCGATCAGGGCATTGCCGGGCTGACCGCCGCCGGGCTGTTCAACCCCGCCGCCAATGTGCCCCCCGAAAACGCCTTTGCGATCCGCGAATATCTCACCGCTGCCTATGTGAAGGGCAGGTTCGACTTTGGCGGCGGCCAGGTGGTGGCCGGGTTGCGGCTGGAAAATTTCCGGGTGGTGAACAGCGGCAATGTTGCGCTGGGCGGCGGGCGGACCGCGCCATTGACGACCACCACCTCCACCACCGACCTGTTCCCCAGCATCAATGCGAAATTTGATGTGGGGTCGGATTTTGTGGTCCGCATCGGCGGCCAGCGCGGGGTGGCGCGGCCATCCTTTGGCGAAATCCGCACTGGCGCGGCGATCAGCGACACCGCATCGCCCGGCACGATCAGCGGCGGCAACCCCAATTTGCGGCCTGAATATACCTGGGGGCTGGATGCCAGCGCCGAATATTATCTGCCTGGAAACGGCATTTTTGCGGTGTCCGGCTTCTATCGCTGGGTCGACAATGTGCTGTTCAGCTCAACCTCGCGCGTGGGCAGCGATTTTTACAACAGCGGCGGGGTTGACCGCTCGGCCTATCTGCTCACCTCGACCTTCAACGGTGACAAGGGCAAGCTTTACGGGGTGGAGCTGAATTATCAGCAACAATTCAGCTTCCTGCCCTCGCCGCTCGATGGTCTTGGTTTTCAGGGCAATGTGACCCTGCTCGACGGCAGCTTTGACACCGCCTTGGGGCGCGGGGCGGGCTTTCCCGGCACGTCGAAACAGATTTTCAACAGCTCGCTTTATTATGAAAAATATGGGCTGTCGGCGCGCATCAGCTATCAATATCGCAGCGACTGGCTGGACACGCTGGGCGGTTTCGGCACGGCGGGCGGCGATGATGAGTTCCGCAAGGGCTATGACAATCTCGATATCTCGCTGCGCTATGCGCTCACCGACAATTTCACCCTGTTTGCCGACCTCAACAATCTGACCAACGCCCAATATATCGCCTTTCAGGGCACGCGCGACCGGCCAACCGAGGTGGAGCAAATCGGGCGGCGCTATCTGGGCGGGGTGCGGTTCAGTTTTTGATGGGCAAGAGCCAAGCTCGCTGAGCTTGGCTCTTACCACCCAACCCACCTCCCCACCCGAACACCAATGAACCCAATAGCTTATGGTGGCCCTGTGGGGAGGCGGGGTGGGTGGTGCATGGGTTCATGTCAATGAACCTTGGTATAACAGCTTGGATCGGGGAGTGGGAAAATGGCGATGATGCTGAAACAACTGCTGGTGATTGCGGCGCTGGGCACCTCGCCCGCGCTGGCGGCAGCCCCTGACCAGCCACCCCACCCCGACACCGGCGCGGCGCTCCGGGCCGAACGGGTGGACGCGGCAACGGTGCGTCTGATCTGCGCGGCGGGCCAAGCGGTCGATGTCTTTGCCAGCGCGGACCCGGCGCTGGATTCCGGCGATGTGCAATTGGCCGCACAGGCCAAGTGCGGGGCGCTGACGTTGCCGCTGGCCGCTACAGCGCGCAGCTATCTGCTGGTCCGCGATGCCAGCGGCACCATCACCCCGGTGGCGGAACGCGAATTGCCGCTGGCCAAGGGCAGCAATTTCCGTGACGTTGGCGGCTATCTGACCAAGGATGGCCGCAGCGTGCGGTGGGGCAAATTGTTCCGGTCCGGCGCACTGCCCGTGCTGACCGAGGGCGATTATACGCTGCTGGGCGGGCTGGGGATCACCACGATCGTCGATCTGCGCTCGCTGGAGGAGCGTGAGGTCGCCCCGACCCAATTGGATGACCGCACCGGGGCATTGTTTGTTGCAAATGATTATTCGCTGCGCCCGCTGATGGCGAACCTCAGCGCCGACATGGGGATGGGCGAAAATTTCTATGCCGGCATGGAAAAGCTGATCCGCCCGCAGATTCGCCAGACCTTCAACCGGATTTTGGCCGATGAGGGCGCGGTGATGTTTCATTGTTCGGCGGGTCAGGACCGCACCGGGGTCACAGCGGCGCTGATCCTGTTGACGCTGGGGGTGGACCGCGACACGGTGCTGCGCGATTATCATCTGTCCACCGCGTTGCGCCGCCCGGAAAATGAGCTGCCGCCGCTGAACCCCGCTGACTATCCCACCAATCCGATTGTGCAATATTATGCCGCCGCCGCAAAAAAGCCGGGCGGGCTGACGGCTGAGCCGCTGTTCACCAAATCCGGCCAGTCTCACATGGTCCAGTTTCTGGATCATCTCGACCGCGACTATGGCGGGGTTTCCGCCTATCTGGACAGCCAGTTGGGGATTGATGCGGGCAAGCAGGACCGGCTGCGCACCTTGTTGTTGCAATAGCAGGGTTAATCGCCCGCCTCGGCCAGCAGCGCCGCCGCCTCGGCCCCGTCCCACGCCAGCGCCCCGGTGATCCGCCAGCGCTCGCGCCCGGCGGCATCGATCAGCACGCTGACCGGCAGCGCGCTGTTGTAATCGGCCAGCAAGCGGTTTTCCGGGTCCAGCCACGGCTGCAAGCTGCGATAATTGGCGCGGGCGAACCAGGGATCGACCACGGCGGCGCCCTGAATATCCTGGGCCACCGTCACCACGGTCAATTCCCCGGCCCGGGCGGCGGCCAGCCGGTCGAGCGCGGGCATTTCCGCGATACAGGGCGCGCACCAGGTCGCCCACAGGTTCAGCAGCACCGGCGTGCCGCGAAAATCGGCCAGTGTCACCGCCGCATCGTCCGGCCCGATGAAGCGCGCGCCGCTGGCCGGCTGTCCGGCCCGGCTGCGGTCGATCGTCCATGCCGGTGCGGGGGCAGCAGGGGGGACAGCAGGCGCGACAAAATCGGGCCCCGCTTGGTCTTGCCCTGCCGCGGGCTTTTGCCTATCGCAGCCGCCAAGCGCCAGCATGAGCAGCGCCGCCCCCGGCAGGGCCAATGGGAACCGACGCATGGACTCTCCTTCCTCGCGCAACCAGATGTGGGGCGGCCGCTTTGGCGGCGGCGCGGACGCGATCATGCGCGAGATAAATGCATCCATCCCCATCGACAAGCGGCTGTGGGCCGAGGATATCGCGGCCAGCCGCGCCCATGCCGCCATGCTGGCCGCCACCGGCATCATCACCGCCGCCGACGGTGCCGCCATCGACGCCGGGCTGGCCACCGTCGCCGATGAATATGCCGCCGCTGGCGTGCCGGTTGATCTGGCGCTGGAAGATATTCACATGACGGTGGAAACCCGGCTGACCGCGCTGATTGGCGAGGCCGGGGGACGGCTGCACACCGCGCGGTCCCGCAACGACCAGGTCGCCACCGATTTCCGCCTGTGGGTGCGCGGGGCAATCGACGCGATCGACGCCGCGCTGGCCGGGTTGCAGCGGGTGTTGGCGGACCGGGCGGCGGAGCATGCCGCCACCATCATGCCGGGCTTTACCCATTTGCAGGTGGCGCAGCCAATTACCCTTGGCCACCATCTGCTCGCCTATGCCGAAATGCTGGCGCGCGACCGGGGCCGCTTTGCCGATGCCCGGGCACGGCTGAACCAGTCGCCGCTGGGCGCGGCGGCGCTGGCGGGCACCAGCTTTCCGATTGACCGGGAACACAGCGCGGCGGCGCTGGGCTTTGCCGGGCCAATGGCCAACAGCATTGATGCGGTGTCCGACCGTGATTTTGCGCTGGAATATGCCGCCGGTGCCGCAATTTGCGCGCTGCACCTGTCGCGGCTGGCGGAAGAGATCATCAATTGGGCCAGCCAGCCGTTCGGCTTTGTCCGCCTGCCCGACCGCTGGTCCACGGGCAGCTCGATCATGCCGCAAAAGCGCAACCCCGATGCCGCCGAACTGGTGCGGGGCCGGGCGGGGCTGTTGCTGGCGGCATTTGCGCGGCTGGCGGTGATCGTCAAAGGCCTGCCGCTGACCTATGCCAAGGATTTGCAGGACGACAAGGCGACAGTGTTCGAGGCGCATGACGCGCTGGCGCTCAGCATCGCGGCGATGACCGGAATGATGGCCGACATCGAATTTGTGCCGGACCGGATGCGCGCCGTTGCGGCCAGCGGCTTTTCCACCGCCACGGACCTTGCGGACTGGCTGGTCCGCACTCACCAATTGCCGTTCCGCACCGCCCACCATATTGTCGGCGCGTGCGTGGCGCGGGCGGAGGCGCTGGGGGTTGATCTGGCCGCCTTGCCGCTGGCCGAAGCGCAGGCGATTGACCCCCGGATCAGCGCCGCCGCGCTGAGCGGGCTGACGGTGGATGCATCGGTCGCCAGCCGCACCAGCTTTGGCGGCACCGCCCCCGCGCTGGTTGCCGCCGCCGCCGCCGCGTGGGCTGCGCGGCTGGCGAATGAGGAACAACCGGCATGACGCCCCTGGCAAAAATCGTGCTGATCGCCGTTGCCGCGCTGGGGCTGGCGGCGTGCGGCAACCGCGCTGATCTGCGCGCGCTGCCCGGCCAGGCCGCCGTGCCCGTGGCGGTGGGCCAGGCCGCGCCGCCCACCGCCACCAAATTGACGACCCCCGGCGTTGCCGCCCGCCCGGCGCGCAGCGACGAGGTGTTGCGCCGGTCAGAGGAGCGCCCGGCGGATGATTTCGACCTGCCCCCCACCTGAACCGCCCTGCCAAAGCGCCAGAAAGCTGGATTTCAATGGACAATTTTGACTATCGTGACGGGCAATTGTTCGCCGAGGATGTGCCGCTGGCGGATATTGCCGCAGCGGTTGGCACCCCGGTCTATGTCTATTCCCGCAGCACCTTTGAACGCCATGCGCGGGTGTTCCGCGACGCATTGGCCGGGGTGCCGCGCAAACACATCGCCTTTGCGGTCAAGGCCAATCCCAATCTGGCGGTGCTGCGCCTGCTGGCCCGGGCGGGCATGGGCGCGGACGTGGTGTCGGTGGGCGAGCTGGAACGCGCATTGGCGGCGGGCGTGGCGCCAGTGGATATCGTCTTTTCCGGGGTTGGCAAAACCCGCGCGGAATTGGCCCATGCGCTGGACCGGGGAATTGGCCAGTTCAATATCGAGGGCGAGCCAGAGGGCGCGGCGCTGGCCGAAATCGCGGCCAGCCGGGGGGTGCGCGCCGATGCGGTGCTGCGGATCAATCCCGACGTCGATGCTGGCACCCACGCCAAAATCTCGACCGGCAAGGCCGAGAATAAATTTGGCATTGCGATTGATGCTGCCCCGGCACTTTATGCCCGGTTGGCGGCGCTGCCGGGGCTGAACCTGCGCGGGGTTGCCCTGCATATCGGCAGCCAATTGACCAGCCTTGACCCGCTGGAGGCGGCATTTGTGCGGGTGGGCGCGCTGGTGGCCGAACTGCGCGGCGCGGGCCACAGCATTACCCATGTCGATCTGGGCGGCGGGCTGGGGGTGGCCTATCGCGCCAGCGACACCCCGCCCAGCCCGGCCGATTATGGCGCGATGGTGGCGCGGGTGACGCAGGATTGGGACGTCACCTTGATGTTCGAGCCGGGGCGGCTGATCGCGGGCAACGCCGGGGTGCTGTTGACCGAGGTCATCTGGGTCAAGCCCGGCGCGGCGCAGGAGTGGGTGATTGTCGATGCCGCGATGAACGATCTCGCCCGCCCGGCCCTGTATGACGCCTGGCATGATTTTGTCGCGGTGCGGCCCGGCGGCGCGACCATGGTGGCTGGCATCGTCGGCCCGGTGTGCGAAACCGGCGACACCTTTGCCCTCCAACGCACCATCGACCGGGTGGCGGCGGGCGATTTGGCGGTGTTCCGCACCGCCGGGGCCTATGGCGCGACCATGGCCAGCACCTATAACAGCCGGGCGCTGGTGCCCCAAGTGCTGGTGGACGGTGACCGCTTTGCCATCGTCGCCAACCGGGTCAGCCCGGCGCAAATGATGGCCCAGGAACCCATGCCCGACTGGCTGGACTGACCCGCAGGCGATGGAGCAATTGCCGCTGTTCCTGAATCTGTCCGGCCAGCCAGTGCTGGTGGTGGGGGACGGCGATGCGGCGGCAGCCAAGGCGCGGCTGGTCGAGCGGGCTGGCGGCACCGTGATTGGCGATCCGGCAGGCGCGGCCCGCATCGCCTTTGTCGCACTGGCCGACGATGATGCAGCGGCGGCGATGGCGGCGGGGTTGCGCGCCCGGGGCCTGCTGGTGAATGTCGTGGACCGCCCGGCGCTGTGCGATTTCACCACCCCGGCGGTGCTGGACCGCCAGCCGTTGCTGCTGGCGATTGGCACCGGCGGGGCGTCGGCCGGGCTGGCCAAGGCGCTGCGCCAGCGGCTGGAGGCGCTGGTGCCAGGCAATTTGGGCGAATTGGCGCGGGCGCTGGCCGGGGCACGGCCACGGTTGCGGGCGCGCTGGCCCGATGCGGCGGCCCGGCGGCGGGCGATTGATGGCGCGCTGGCCCCCGGCGGCCCGCTCGATCCGCTGGGTACCGCGCAGGCCGACTGGCCAACAGCGGTGGCGGCATGGTTGGCAGCGGATGAGGGCGCGCCGCCGCCCGCCGGACTGGTGGCGATCATCCTCGCCAGCGCGGATCCCGACGATCTGACCTTGCGCCAGGCCCGCTGGCTGGCCAGTGCCGACCAGATTGTCCACCACCCCGCCGTGCCGGGCGCGATTTTGGCGCGGGCCCGGGCGGACGCGGGGGTGACAGTCGCCGCCGCCATGCCGCCTGCGCCGCTGGATGGCGGGTTGACGGTGTGGGTGGGGCCATCACCGGCTGTTCATGATTGATGGTTATGGCGGGGGGATGATGCGGCGCATATTCCCCCTGATTGGCCTGATGATCGTGGCGGCCCCGGCGGCGGCGGCGGACAAGAGCTTTGGCCTGACCAGCTTTGACCGGATTGTCGTGACCGCCGATGTGGTGGTGACGGTGCAAAATGCCGCGCCGGTCCGCGCCATCGCCAGCGGCAGCCCGGCGGCGCTGGACCGAATCGCCATCGAGGTGCGCGACCGGGTGCTGACCATCAGCAGCCGCCACTATGCCAGCGACCGGCTGCGCGGCGCGGCCAGTGCGCCGGTCAGCATCCGGGTCAATGCCCAGAATTTGCGCGCCGCCACCCTGATCGGCAGCGGCAGCCTGCGCATCGACCGGCTGAGCGGGGCGGAGGCCGGGCTGACCCTGCGCGGCCCCGGCGGGCTGAGCGTTGGCCAGGTGACCGCCGACCGGGTGACGATTGCCCTGACCGGCAGCGGCACGATCAGCGCCGCGGGCCAGGTGAAACGGGCCACCGCCAGCGCATCCGGCGCGGGCGGCATCGACGCCGCTGCCCTGACCGCCGCCGACCTGACCGTGACCACCGAGGGCAGCGGCAGCCACAGTTTCGCCGCCAGCCGCGCCGCCGCCATCACCGCGCGCGGGGTTGGCCAAGTGGCAGTGACCGGCCGCG
>DAIUBZ010000013.1:0-16852 GCA_036846445.1 Sphingopyxis sp.
GTGCCGACCATGGTCAGGGTCAGGCTGTGCGGCGCCATGACATCCTTTTGGTAGCCGATCCGCTTGCCCAAAATCAGCGCCGCGACCAGTGCCGACACCCCGGCATTGATATGCACAACAGTGCCGCCCGCGAAATCCAGCGCGCCCATTTCATAGAACAGACCGCCGCCCGCCCACACCATGTGGGCGATCGGATAATAGACGATGGTCAGCCAGATTGCGCCAAACAGCATCATTGCGGAAAATTTCAGCCGCTCGACCACCGCGCCCAGCACCAGCGCCAAAGTGATGGCGCTAAAGGTCATTTGGAACGCAATGAAGACATATTCGCTGATGACTTCATCGGTAAAGGTAGCGGCGGTCGAGCTGGCATCCACCCCGACCAGAAAAAACTTGCCCCACGCAATAAAGGCATTGCCCTCTGGCCCGAACGCCAGACCATAGCCCCACATGACCCACAGCAGCATCGCCAGACAGGCCGCACCGCCCACCTGGGTCATCACCGACAACATGTTTTTGGTGCGGGCCAGACCGCCGTAAAACAACGCCAGACCGGGCAGGATCATCAGCAGCACCAAGATGGTGGACGTCATCATCCACGCATTATTGCCGGGATTGGGCACGGCGGCGGCAACCTCGGCTGCGGCCGGTGCCGCCTCGGCCACCGCTTCGGCCATGTCGGCTGCCGCTTCCTGTGCCCGGGCGGGCAGGGCGGCGAACAGGGCGAGTGCGCCGCTGGCCAGCCCTGCTGAAACTTTGTGCATCAATGTCATATCAGTCCCCTTATGCTGGTTCAGAGCGCTGCATCGCCGACTTCGCCGGTGCGAATCCGCACCGCCGATCCGACATCCAGCGTGAAAATCTTGCCATCGCCGATCAGGCCGGTGCCCGCGGCTTGCTGCACCGCCTCGACCACAGCGGCGGCCAGTGCGTCATCGCAGACCAGTTCGATTTTCACCTTTGGCACCATATTGGTGGCATATTCCGCGCCGCGATAAATTTCGGTCTGGCCCTTTTGGCGGCCAAAACCCTTAACCTCGGTGACGGTCATTCCGGTGACGCCCACGCTGGTCAGCGCCTCGCGGACCTCGTCCAACTTAAATGGCTTGATGATGGCGATGATCAATTTCATGCCGATATTCCCCTGTTGTAATCGCCGTTCCGGCTTTCGCCATCAGCCACGCAGCAAAGCCCGTGCCAGATCAGGGAAAGCGGCGGCGGGGCGTTAAGTTTTTGGCAATCATTTGGCGGCGGCGGCACCCGGCTGCCCCATCGCTGGGCAGACCGCGGCGCTGGCTGCTCAATTTTCAGGCAGCGGCGTCAGGCAGGGCAATGGTGGCCCAAACCGGCAAATGGTCACTGGCCCGCGCCGCCAGCACGCTGTCATGCACCCCGGCGTCCAGCACCGCGACATCGCGGCTGGCAAAAATCCGGTCCAACCGCGCCAGCGGGCGACGGCTGTGAAAACTGTTGCCAATGTCCAGATCAACCAGTGCCCGGCCAAATTCATCCAGCCAGCCGCAGCGCCGCCGCCATTCGTTGGAATCGCCCATGACCACGGTCGGCACCGGCTCCGCCGCATCAATATGCCCCAAAATCCGCTGCGCCTGATGCCGCCGCCGCAGACCCGACAGGTCCAGATGCATCCCGACCACCGCCAATTCCCCCCCGCTGGGCAGAATCAGCCGCGCCGACACCGCCCCGCGCGGCTCCAGCATCGGCAGCAGCAACCGCTCCGCCGCCGCCACCCGCGTCCCGCGCCGCACCAACAGGGCATTGCCGTGCCAGCCAATGCTGGCCGCGCGGCCGCCCAGCGCCACCGGGACATAATCGCTGTGCTGAGCCAGCATCCCCGGTGGAATGGCGCTTGCTCGCGCGCCCAGCCGCCGGTCCGCCTCTTGCAGCGCCACCACATCGGCATCCATTTCGGCCAGCACCGCCAATATGCGCGCCGGATCGCGCCGCCGGTCGGTGCCGATCGCCTTGCGGATATTGTAACTGGCCAGCTTGACCGTGCGCGCCGTCATCCCCGGCCCAATCCCCGCATCAGTCGTCCCCGCGCCATGCCTCGTCGCTGCCCGGCGGCGGCGGCGCGGCGAATTCGGCCATCAGCGCGCGGGCTGTGTCCAATTCGTCCGCCACCACCATCACCCGCACCGGGAACAAAAATCCCGACCCCTGCGCGATATTCATGCCGCCGTCGAAACACACCGCATGGACCCCGGCGCTGTTCAGCCGCCCGCACAGCAAACCGGCGGCAATGCCATTGGGCAATCTGACCAGTTCAACCAGCGCCACCGGCTGCCGCTCAGCCGGTGCCGCCGATGGTCAGCGCGCTGACCAACAGGCTGGGCTGGCCAACCCCGGCGGGCACGCTTTGTCCGCCCTTGCCGCAAATGCCGATGCCCTCGTCAATCGCCATGTCATTGCCGATGCCGGTGACTTTGGTCAGCACGGTCGGGCCATCGCCGATCAGCGTTGCCCCCTTGATCGGCGCGCCCAATTTGCCGTCCTTGACCCGGTAGGCCTCGGTGCAACTGAATACGAATTTGCCCGACACAATATCGACCTGGCCGCCGCCAAAGCTTTTGGCAAATACCCCGTCCTTGATCCGGCCGAGCAATTCGGCAGGGTCGTCACTGCCGCCGCGCATGAAGGTGTTGGTCATCCGGGGCATGGGGGCATGGGCATAGGATTCGCGGCGGCCATTGCCGGTGGCGGCCACCCCCATCAGCCGGGCATTCAGCCGGTCCTGCATATAGCCGCGCAAAATCCCATCCTCGATCAGGATATTTTCCTGCGTCGGGGTGCCTTCGTCATCAATCGCCAGCGATCCGCGCCGCCCGCCGTCGGCCACCGGGCTGGCCAGCGTGCCATCGTCAACAACGGTGATGCCGGGCGCGGCGACGCGGCTGCCCATCCGCCCGCTGAACACGCTGGTGCCCTTGCGGTTGAAATCCCCCTCCAGCCCGTGGCCGACGGCCTCGTGCAGCAACACGCCCGGCCAGCCGGGGCCGAGCAGCACCGGATATTCGCCAGCCGGGGCCGCTTCTGCGCCCAGATTGATGATGGCCTGCGCCAGCGCAGTGTCAATTGCCCGGTTCCACTGGCCAGCATCGAACAAATGGCCATAGGCATAGCGCCCGCCAATCCCGAAGCTGCCGGTTTCGCGGCGGCCATTTTCCTCGGCAACGATTGACACATTCAGCCGAACCAATGGCCGGACGTCGGTGGCGACAAAGCCATCGGCGCGGACGATTTCGACCACCGACCAGCTTGCCGCCAGCCCGACGCTGACCTGCGCCACCCGGGGGTCGCGGGCGCGGGCAGCAGCATCAATCGCCTGACACAGCGCCACCTTGTCCGCGAACGGCACGGCATCGAGCGGATTGGCGTCGCCATACAGCCGCCGGTTGGTGCGCGGCGGCGGCGGCGCGGGCGGCGCGGCGGCCGGGTCAAGCAGCGCCAAAGTCGCGCTGGCCCGGCGGATGGCGGCGGCGCTGATATCGCTGGCGTGGGCGAATCCGGTCATCTCGCCCGACACGGCGCGCAGGCCGAACCCGGCATCGGTGGAATAATCGGCGGTTTTCAGGCGGCCATCGTCAAAGCCGAAACTCTCGGTCGCCCGATATTGCAGATACAACTCGCCATCATCGGCGCGGGCCAGCGCAGCGGCAGTCAGCCGGGCGGCATCATCGGGGGTCAGGGCGGCGGCGCGATACAGGAAATCACGCGGATCTGAAATCAGGGTCATCGCTGCGATATAGGGGGCGCCGCGGTGCGAGGCCAGCCCCAATGGCCACCGCCCCAATCAGCCGCCGGTGTCGGCAACCCCGCCAATCAGGACAAACCGCCGGTCGCAATAGCCGCAGTCGGCAAAACCGCGATCCGGGTCAATTTCCAGCCACACGCGGGGGTGGCCCAACGCGGCCAGCCGCAAATCGCCGCCAGTGCCGTCGCACATCACCCGGGTCGATTTGACTCGCAGGGTTTCGGGTTGGTCCATCCTTGCCATGCCCCGGCCATTACCGCGCTGCTGCGCCCGGTGCAATCGCCCGGTGCGCCGGCGTCATTGATAATTGCTGGTGACGGTGAAGCTGCCGACATAATCGCCCGGCGGCTGATCGCGGGCCAGGTTCAGCGTGGCCCGCAGCCGGAAGCCATAGGCCCCGCTGGCGGATGTCACCCGATATTGCCGCCCGGTCACCCGGCGCAACCCGCTGAACGTGCCCACCCGAACGCTGCGCGCCCGCATTTGCGGCCCAGGGCCGGTCAGGAAAATGTTGGCGGGCCAGTCCAGCACCAGTATCTGCCCCGGCTGGCCGCTGCCGCTGAAGCGTGCGGCATGGTGGCTGTTGCCGATCAATACCGCGCCGCCGCCCGGCGTGGCCGTATCATTCAGATTCACCCGGACGGTGGAGGTGCGGGTTGGGCTGGGCAGGATGGTGCCAAAGTTCAAATCACGGTCCAGCACCAATGTGACCGGGCGGATCAGCCGGGCCTTGGCGTCGGTGGCGGCGTCGGCGGCCAGCGCGGGGGCGGGGGCGGCGGCGACGGCAGCGGTCCACGCCGCTGCTGCAAAGATGGTGCTGCGCATCAGGGATAATCCATGGTGATAGTGAAAATGCCGGTGTAATCGCCATCGGGCTGGTCCGGCTCGATATCGATGGTCGCGCCATAGCGGAATTCAAAGCGGCCATCGGGTGCGGTCACACGGTAAAAGCTGCCGGTGCTGGCGTTGCGGACCAGTCCGACAAAGCCGCCGCTGCGCCAACTGCGCAGCCGGATCGCGGGGCCGGGCCCGGCCAGCCAGATGATCGCGGGCGGCGCGATACTGACCAATTGCCCGGGGGTTGCCGAACCGCTCAGCCGCACCGCATGCTGGCCGCCGCCGACTGGCGTGGCCAGCCCGGCATCGACCACGTCCAGCGGGCTGACCCGCACCCAGCTGCGCACCCCGGGATCGGGGATGATGGTGCCAAAATTGATGTCCTGCTCCGCCGCCAGCGTGACGGGGCGCAGCACCTCGGCCTTGCTGGTGGCGGGCGCAGTGCTGGCCGCCGCCGGGCCAGCGGCCAGCGCGGTGCCCAGCAATGCCAGCATCGGCAAATTCCGGCGGCGGGTCTGACAGGATGCGGGCGGCGACTTGGTCATACCCTAGCGTCTATCACGGGATTGTCGCTGGCAGCTTGCCGCCAATGGTTAGTGGCGGCTTTACCAATGCGCGCGGTCACAAATAATTGAGTATCACCGTGAAATTGCCGCTATACTCTCCGCCCGCCTGGTTGGCGCCCACGTCCAGCGTCGCGCCGAGCGGGAAATTAAATGCACCGGTGGGGGTGACAATGCGGAAACGCAGCGGGGCGGTGCCCAATATCACCGTCGGCGTGCTGCCAATTTCAAAATTGCGGACCCGCATCGGCGCCCCCGGCCCGGTGATCCAGATCGGTGTTGCCGACATCGCGATATTCACTTGCCGGTTGAACGAGCCCAGCCCGGCAAAACGGGCGACCTGATGGCCGCCGCCCGCCAGCGTCACCCCGCCGGTGGCGGTGCGGTTGCCCACCGCGTCAATCCGCACGCTGCCCGCCGTGTTGCTGGCGATGATGTCGCCAAATTCCAGATCCTGCACTTTGAAGAAGGACAGGGGCCGCAGCACAATCGCCTCCCCGCTGGCGCTGGCGGCCGCTTGCGCCAGCGCGGGCAGCGGCAGCATCGCGGCAAACAGGGTGACACCCGCCGCAAAATTGCGGACCACAGGTGCGGACGGGGCGTGGCTGTTCCGGGTCATCGCACCACATTTAGCGCCCATGTCTTGCCAACTTGCCAAATAAAAATGGTTATTTTTTGGTTGAAGGCGCGCGCTGGCGCCGGGGCTTTCCATCCCATCACGGCGCGGCTATGCCCGGCGGCCCATGACCAACGCCAACCCCGACCCTGCCGCCAGCGCCGCAGCCGCCATCACCATCGAGCATCTGGGCAAAATCTATGCCGCCAAGGGCAGTGATGCGCCAAAGGTGGCGCTGGATGGTGTCAGCCTGACCGTGCCGCGCGGCGAGATTTTCGGGCTGCTTGGTCCCAATGGGGCGGGCAAATCCACGCTGATCAACATATTGTCGGGCATGGTCCGCAAGACATCCGGGCGCGCCAGCATCTGGGGTTTTGATATTGACGCCGATCCGCGCAATGCGAAAAACAGCATCGGGATTGTGCCACAGGAAATTGTGTTCGACCCGTTTTTCACCCCGTTTGAAACGCTGGAATTGGTCGCTGGCCTGTATGCGGTGCCAAAGGCTGAGCGGCGGAGCATGGAATTGCTGGCCGCCGTTGGCTTGGCTGACAAGGCGCATGCCTATGCCCGCAGCCTGTCGGGCGGGATGAAACGCCGGCTGCTGGTCGCAAAAGCGCTGGTGCACGGCCCGCCGGTGATTGTCCTGGATGAACCGACCGCCGGGGTCGATATTGATCTGCGCCAGCAATTGTGGGCCTATGTCAAACAGCTCAATTCCGAAGGGGTGACGGTGGTGCTGACCACCCATTATCTGGAGGAAGCCGAGCAATTGTGCGACCGGATTGCCATCATCAACCATGGCCGGCTGATCGCCGACAAACCCACCCGCGACCTCGTTGATATGGCCCGGGAAAAAGTGGTGGAGCTGACGCTGGACGCCGATCTCGCTGCGGTGCCGCACCACCCCAGCATCGCCCGGGCCGAACAAACCGGGCCGCGCCGCATTGCGCTCACCTATGACAAGGACGCCACCAATGCCGGCGAGGTGATGGCGGCGGTCCAGGCACTGGGCCACCGCATTGTCGATGTATCGACGCGTGAGGCGGATTTGGAGGATGTGTTCCTGAACCTGACCCGGGGTGCGGCGTGATGGCGGACCCGCTGGGCAGCGGCGACGCATATGATGTCATCATCGTCGGGTCCGGCGCGGCGGGGCTGAGCGCGGCGCTGGTGCTGGCCGCCCACTGCCGGGTGCTGGTGCTGGCCAAGGGCGATTTGCGCAGCGGCTCGACCGCCTGGGCGCAGGGCGGCATTGCTGCGGTGCTGGACGCGGGCGATACATTTGCCAACCATATCGATGACACGATGGTGGCAGGAGCAGGCCTTAATCGCCGCGAGACCGTGGAGTTTGTGATTGAAAATGCCCCGGCGGCGATCGACCGGCTGGTGGAGTTGGGGGTGCCGTTCAACCGCGATGCCGACGCGCTGCACCTGACGCGCGAGGGCGGACACAGCCACCGCCGCATTGTCCATGTCGATGACGCCACCGGCTGGGCGGTGCAGATGGCGCTGCTGAAGGCGGCGGAGGAAAACCCCCGCATCACCCTGATGCCCCACCAGGCGGCGGTCGATTTGATCACCGGGCGGCACGAGGCGCGCTATTCGGGTTCAGGTCGGGTGTGGGGTGTGTATGCGCTGGACCAGCGCAGCGGCAAAACCCATGCCTATACCGGGCGGGCCACGATATTGGCCACCGGCGGGGCCGGGCGCTGTTATCTGTTCTCCACCGCGCCGCGCGGCGCGACCGGCGATGGCATTGCGATGGCGTGGCGCGCCGGAGCGCGGGTGTCGAACATGGAGATGATGCAGTTTCACCCCACCTGCCTCTATCATCTGGAGGTCAAGAATTTCCTGATTACCGAGGCGGTGCGCGGCGAGGGCGGGCAGTTGAAAATTCCCCCTGGCCACCCCGGCGGCGGCACCCGCTATATGCCGGGGTTCGATTCGCGCGCCGAACTGGCCCCCCGCGACATTGTCGCAAGGGCCAATGACCATGAGATCAAGCGGCTGGGGCTGGATTATGTCCATCTGGACATCAGCCACCGGGACCCGGAGTTTGTCCGCGCCCATTTCCCCAACATCCACGACAAATTGCTGGGGCTGGGCATCGACATGACCACCCAGCCGATTCCGGTGGTGCCCGCGCAACATTATACGTGCGGCGGGGTGCTGATTGATCTGGATGGCCGCACCGATTTGCCCGGGCTGTATGCGGCGGGCGAGTGCAGCGAAAGCGGGCTGCACGGCGCGAACCGGCTGGCATCGAACAGCTTGCTGGAATGTTTTGTGTTTGGCGAGGCGGCGGCGCGCGACATCATTGCCCGCTGGGAAGAACTGGCGCCGCCGCCGCCGGTCAAGCCGTGGGATGAAAGCCGGGTGACCGACAGCGACGAGGAAGTGGTCATCAAACAGACCTGGACCGAAATCCGGCGCTTCATGTGGAATTATGTCGGCATCGTCCGCACCACCAAGCGGCTGGAGCGCGCCGCCCACCGGATCGCCCTGTTGCGGCGCGAGGTGGATGAATATTATTCCCAGTTCCGGCTGACCACCGACCTTATCGAACTGCGCAATTTGATCGAGGTGGCTGATCTGATCGTCCGCAGCGCGCTGGTGCGGCGCGAGAGCCGGGGGCTGCATTATACCGCCGACTATCCCGGCCTGTTGCCGGACGCGCGCGACACGGTGCTGGTGCCGTGATGTCAGCGCAACCCTTGCCGCCGCTGCTGCGGTTTGCGGCGCAACCAGCGCTTGCCGCCTTGGGGCATCGCGGTTAGGGACGAAAAGGACAGGGGTGTGGCAATGGGCCGGTGGGGACAAGCCGCCGCCGCCCAAAGTGCAAGGTGGATGAAGTTTATGGCACGGTTTGACATCATTGCGCGCGGGCGATCCGCCCGCACCATCGGCCAGTCGCTGGTGGCGCTGGCGCTGCTTGGCGCGCTGGCAGGGTGCAGCAGCGGGCAGAGCCGGCCCCGCGCCGATATTGCCGCATCACAGGTGACCACGATTGGCGTGAACAGCTATTTGTGGCGCGCCTCGCTCGATGCCCTCTCGTTCATGCCGCTGCTTCAGGCGGATTCGGCCGGCGGGGTGATTGTCACCGACTGGTATGCCAATCCGCAAAATCCGGGCGAGCGGATGAAGGTGACCGTGTCGATTTTGGATCAGGATTTGCGCGCCGACGCCCTGCGCGTCGCGGCGTCGCGGCAGGTGGCACAGGGCGGCAATTGGGTCGATGCGCCGGTTCAGGCGGCGACGGTTCAGAAATTGGAAGAAATCATCCTGACCACCGCCCGCGATCTGCGCCGCAGCGCCATTCGCGGCTAAGCCGCCGCTTTCGCCCCCATCCCAACCCTGCGCCCAAAAGGACGGCACAATGACCCGCGAGCCGCGTTTTTCGCCATTGGCCGCCGACCGCCACTGGCAGAGCGCGTGGGCGGCGGCAGATTGTTTTCGCGCCGACGACGATAGCCCCCGGCCCCCGGCCTATGTGCTGGAGATGTTCCCCTATCCCTCTGGCCGCATCCACGTTGGCCATGTTCGCAATTATACGATGGGTGATGTGATCGCCCGCCACCGCTGGATGACCGGGCACGAGGTGCTGCACCCCATGGGCTGGGACGCATTTGGCATGCCGGCGGAAAATGCCGCGATGGAACAGGGGGTGCACCCCGGCGGCTGGACCCGCGCCAACATCGCGGCGATGCGCGGCCAGTTGCAGCGGCTGGGGCTGGCGATTGACTGGAGCCGGGAACTGGCCACCTGTGATCCCGAATATTACGGCCATGAACAGGCGCTGTTTCTGGATTTGCATGCGGCCGGGCTGGTCTATCGCAAGCACAGCGCGGTCAACTGGGACCCGGTGGACCACACGGTGCTGGCCAATGAGCAGGTGATCGACGGGCGCGGCTGGCGCTCCGGCGCGCTGGTCGAGCGGCGGCAATTGGCACAGTGGTTCTTGAAAATCACCGATTTTGCCGATGATCTGCTCGGCGGGCTGGCGGACCTTGACCAGTGGCCCGACCGGGTGAAGTTGATGCAGGAAAATTGGCTGGGCAAATCGCGCGGCTTGCAATTTGCATTCAACTTTGTCGGCGGAGCCCCGGCGTTCGAGGTGTTTACCACCCGGCCCGACACATTGTTCGGGGCCAGTTTCGCTGCGGTATCGCCCGACCATCCGCTGGCGGCGGACCTGGCGGCCAGCAGCCCGGACCTTGCCGCCTTCATTGCGGCCTGTCAGCGGCAGGGGACCAGCGCGGCCGAGGTGGAGACCGCGGAAAAACTGGGCTTTGACACCGGCCTGTCGGTGGTCAACCCGCTGGATGCCAGCCACCATATTCCGGTGTGGGTGGTGAATTATGTGCTGATGGATTATGGCACCGGGGCGATTTTCGGCTGTCCGGCCCATGACCAGCGCGATCTGGATTTCGCCCGCAAATATGGCCTGCCGGTCCACCGGGTCGTGGCGGATGGCGCGGCGCGGGATCGGCATTTTGCTGGCGACACCGCCTTTGTCGGCGCGGGGCCGCTGGTGAACAGCGATTGGCTGAACGGGATGGACAGCGCCGCCGCAATCGCCGCGGTGATTGCCCGGGCGGAGGATCAGGGCTGGGGCCGGGGCGTTACCCTGTGGCGGCTGCGCGATTGGGGGGTGTCCCGTCAACGCTATTGGGGCACGCCGATTCCCTTTATCCACTGTGATGACTGCGGCGTGGTGCCGGTGCCGCGCGACCAATTGCCGGTGGTGCTGCCCGATGATGTGGATTTCAGTGTGCCGGGCAATCCGCTGGCCCGCCACCCGACCTGGGCCAATGTGTGCTGCCCCCAGTGCGGCAAACCGGCGCGGCGCGAGACCGACACGCTGGACACATTTGTGGACAGCAGCTGGTATTTCCTGCGCTTTGCCAGCGCGCCCGCCGATGCGCCGTTCAACCCGGCGATGGTGGCCCGCTGGTTGCCGGTCGGCCAGTATATCGGCGGGGTGGAACATGCGATTTTGCACCTGCTCTACGCCCGCTTCTGGACCCGGGCGCTGGCCCGCATCGGCAAGCTGGACCTGGTGGAGCCGTTCGCGCATCTGTTCACCCAGGGCATGGTGACGCACGAGACCTATTCGCGGGATCAGGGCGAGGGGGTGGCCCCGCGCTATTTCACCCCCGAAGAGGTGGACCGGACGGGCCATGGGGCCACGCTGCGTGCCGATGGCGGGCCGGTGGACGTGGGCCGGGTGATCAAAATGTCCAAGTCCAAGAAAAATGTCGTCGATCCCGAGGCGATTATTGACCAATATGGCGCCGACGCCGTCCGCTGGTTCATGCTGTCGGACAGCCCGCCGGAGCGCGATCTGCCGTGGAGCGAGGCGGGGATCGAGGGGGCGTGGCGCTTTGTCCAGCGGTTGTGGCGGCTGTTCGGCCAGACCGATGCGCGGGGCGCGGGCGGCGATGATCCGGCGCTGGCCCGGCTGGTGCACCAGACGATTGCCGGGGTCGGCGCGGACATTGATGCGCTGCAATTCAACAAGGCGGTGGCAAAGATTCACGCGCTGGCCAATGGGCTGGACAAGGCCGCGCCGTCGGCCACCCGGGCGGATGCCTGTTTCACCCTGATCAAGCTGGTCGCGCCGATGTTGCCGCACTTGGCCGAGGCGGCGTGGGCCGAGCAGGCCCCGGACCGCCGCGATGCCGAGCTGGTGGCACGCAGCGCCTGGCCCGCCCACGATCCGGCGCTGCTGACCGACGCCATGGTGACGGTGGCGGTGCAGATCGCGGGCAAATTGCGCGCCACGCTGGAGGTGGAAAAGGGGCTGGACCGCGATGCGCTGGGGGCAGCGGCGCTGGCGGCCCCGCGCATCGCCGAATTGCTGGCGGGGCGCGCGCCCAGCCGCGTGGTCGTGGTGCCCGACCGGCTGGTCAACATCCTGCCATGATCCGGCGGCGGGGCCTTGGGCCGGCGGCGGCGTTGGTGCTGGTGGTGGCGCTGGGCGGCTGCGGTCTGCGGCCCCTTTACGGTGGTGGCACCGGCGGGGCGGTGGCCGGGGTGCTGGCCGGGGTCGAGGTCGGCCAGATCGAGGGCCAGCGCGGCTGGCTGGTCGGCAACGCCCTGCGCGACCGGATGGTGGCGGCGCAGCGCGGCGGCGGCGCGGCGGGCCGGTACCGGCTGGATGTGCGGCTGGATGACCAGATCACCGGCTTTGGCGTGCGGGCCGACGACACGGTGACACGCGAACGGCGCACCCTGCGCGCCCGCTATCAACTGGTTGATTTGACCAGCGGCCAGGTGGTGCTGGACGCCACCGCCGCTGCGGATGCCGGGATTGACGTGGTGGGCAGCGAATTTGCCACCATCGCGGCGGAGCAAACCGCGCTGGAGCGGCTGGCCGAGCGGCTGGCGGACCAGATGGTGGCCCGCATCGCCCGCTTTGCCGCCGGCCGCCAGCCCTAACGCCCCTGATGGCCCCGCGCCCATGACATTGGTGAAGGCGGCGGCGCTGGACGGGCTGACCCGGCTGGACCCCGCGGTGCGGCTGTGGCTGGTAGCGGGGCCGGATGAAGGGGTGGTCAGCACCATCGCCGCACAATTGCTGGCGCTCGCAGGCGATGATGCCGAGCGGGTGGACATCGCCAGCGCCGCGCTGAAGGATGACGCCGGGCGGCTGGCGGGCGAGGCGGTGTCGGGGTCGCTGTTTGCGGCGCGGCGGGTGATCCGGCTGACCATCGCCGGTGCGGGCGAGGACAGTGTCGCGGCGGTGCAGGCGTTGCTGGCCGCCGACACGGCACTGGCCCCGGTGATCGCGGCTGGCCCCGGGGTGACGGCAAAGGGCAAGCTGATGGCGCTGGCCAGTGCATCGCCGCTGGCCCGCGCCGCCATTTGCTATGCCCCCGATGCCAAGTCGCTGGTGCCGGTAGCGGTCGCGGCGGCGGCGCGGCTGGGCCTGAAACTTGGCCCGGCGGAGGCGGCGCAATTGATCGCGCTGGTGGCCGCCGACCGGGCGCTGCTGGCGGCGGAGCTGGAGAAACTGGCGCTCTACCGCGACGCTGCGCCGGAGCGGCAGCGGCAAGTGACCAGCGACGATCTGGTCGCGCTGGCCGCCACCAGCCATGATGAGGATGTGGGCCGGGTGGTCAATGCGGCCTTTGGCGGCAATGCGGCGGAACTGGCCGCTGGCCTCGCCGCGCTGGAGGCGCTGAAGGTGGCCGAGATTCGCGTGCTGCGGGTGATGATGGGCCGGGCGTTGCTGCTGCTGTCATTATGCCCAGCGGTGGCGGCGGGCCAGCCGCCCGCCATGGCGGTTGCCGGGGCGCGCCCACCGGTGTTTTTCAATGAAAAGGCGGCGGTGGCTGATCAATTGGCGCGCTGGTCCGCCCCCGCGCTGGTGCGGGCGGTGGCGCGGCTGAACGACGGCGAACGGGCGATCAAGGCCCCGGGGTCAGCCGGCCGGGTGGCGTTTCACCAATTGCTGCTGGATATTTGCCGGGTGGCGGCGCGGCGGCGGCGCTGATCCGGATCACTCATATTCCACCCCGATTGGCACCCGCCCGCGATAATTTCCGTCGTCATCGCCGCCCACCGCCAGCCGCGCGCCAAAGCGAAAGCGCAGCATGCCGTCCGCACCCAGCCGCCCGATCATGCCAATGTCGGTCACCAGCCCGGTGGCGCGGGCGGTGCGGCCCGTGTCGCTGACCAGCAGGATTTCGCCGGGCAGGATGATCCGGACCGTTCGCCCCGGTGCGCCGCGCACCACCGCCTCGCCAGTCAGGGCAAAACCGCCAAGGTCGATCAGCCCGCCAGACAGGTGGCGGCTGCCGCTGGCAGGGTCCAGCACCACCGTGCCCCCCGCCATGCCCGTGGCCACCCGGCTGAAATCCAGCCCGGCGGTGATCTCGATCCGGAGCGGCACCGCCGCATCCGGCGCCCCCCGCACGGCCGGCGATGCGGGTTCGCACAACAGGCATGGCTGGGCGGCGGCGGGCGCGGGGTGCGCCGCCGCCACGATGGCCAGCCAGGCCGCGCGCCATGGCAAATATCTGAACATGGCCAGGCGATAGCAGCCGCGTGGTTAACATCGGCCAAATCGCCGGGCAGGCTTTGCCGCGCGCCGCGATCCGCGCGCCGTCCGGCTTGACTTCCCCCCGGTGGCAGCGGATGGACCGGGCCGGGGCGATGGCCCCGTGGGAGGATGGCACAGGCATGCGGCGCGAGCGACAGGCAGCAGCAAGCGGCCAGGGCGGCGGCGGGCGTTCGGGTTCGCGCTCTGGCGGGCGATCCGGCGGGCCACGCACCGAACCGCCGCGCTGGCGGCGCTGGCTGCGGCGGCTGATCGTCTGGACAATTGGGCTGGGACTGTTGCTGGCGATTGGCGTGGCAACGGCGGTGGGGCTGGCGGCGCAGCGGCTGCCGGATTTTGAGGGGCTGAAGGCATCGCCGGTGGGCCAGACCATCCGGGTGCGTGCCGCTGATGGCACCGTGTTCCTGACGCTGGGGCCAAATTATGGCCGCTGGTTGCCGCTGGCCGAGGTGCCGGCGGTGATGCAGGACGCGATGGTGGCGATCGAGGACCGGCGGTTCCGCAGCCACATCGGCATCGACCCCATCGGCCTCGCCCGCGCGGCCAAATTTGCGGTCGAAACCCGGGGCACCGGGCGGCGGTTGCAGGGTGCATCGACGATCAGCCAGCAATTGGCCCGCAATGTGTTTCTCTCGACCAGCTATACCGCCCGCCGCAAATTGAACGAGGCGGTGCTGGCGATGGCGCTGGAATGGAAATTCAGCAAAGACCAGATATTGGAGCTGTATCTCAACAAAGTCTATTTTGGCGGGGGCAGCTATGGGATTGATGCGGCGTCCAACACATTTTTTGGCCATAGCGCCACCCAATTGACGCTGGCCGAAGCCGCCGTGATCGCCGGGCTGGTCCGCGCCCCGTCGCGCTATGCGCCGACGGCGGACCCGGCGGCGGCGCTGGCGCGGTCAAAGGTGGTGCTGGCGGTGATGGTCGAAACGGGCGATATCACGGCGGCTGAGGCGGCCAATGCCCGCCCGGCCGAGGTGGAATTGGCCCGCGAGTCCGGGCAGAACAGCGCGCGCTATTTCACCGATTGGGCGCTGCCGCAACTGGATGTGCTGATCGACGAAGGCACGGCGGCGCTGGATGTTTGGACCACGGTTGATCTGGGCATGCAGCGCGCCGCCACCGCCGCGATCCGCGCCAATACGCCCGCCGGGGCGCAGGGCGCGCTGGTGGCGATTGACCGCGACGGTGCGGTTCGGGCCATGGTGGGCGGCACCGATTATGTCGCGTCCAATTACAACCGCGCCACGCTGGCGGTGCGCCAGCCGGGGTCGGCGTGGAAATTGTTCGTCTATATGGCCGCGCTGGAGGCGGGATATCAGGTTGGCGACGAGGTGGTGGATGAGCCGGTGACCATCAACGGCTGGAGCCCGCGCAACAGCAATGGCCGCTTTGCCGGCGCGATGAACCTGCGCACCGCCTTTGCCAACAGCGTGAACACGGTCGCCGCCAAGCTGGGCGACGACATTGGTTTCAGCGCAGTCACCAACATGGCCCGGCGGCTGGGCATCACCACGCCGATGAACACCCAGCCGTCGATGGTGCTGGGCACCGCCGAAACCCGGGTGATCGACATGACCGCCGCTTATGCCGCCGTCGCCCGGCGCGGGGTGGCGATCCCGCCCTTTGCTATCGTAAAAGTGGCCACGACCGAGGGCGTATTGCTGTATGAACACAAGCCGCCGCCCGGCGCGAAACAGGTCGATGACTGGGTCGCGGCGGGGATTACCGATATGCTGCAAAGCGCGGTGGCGGCGGGCACGGGCCGGGCCGCGCAAATTGGCCGCCCGGTGGCGGGCAAGACCGGCACGACCAGCAGCAACAAGGACGGCTGGTTTCTGGGTTTTTCCAGCGGGCTGACCACCGGGGTGTGGATGGGCCGCGACGATGCCCGCGCGGTTGGTGGATTGCAGGGCGGACGCGCGCCGGCCAGCGCCTTTGCCGACTTCATGCGGGGGGCGGTCGCCAAGCGCCCGGTGGAGGCGTTTGATACCGAGGTGACGCTGCCGGATTGGTTGATGGAGGATGACGAGGCGGCCTATTTGGGCGATGCCGAGGCGCTGGCCGATCCGGGGCTGGACGAGCCGCTGCCTGCCGCCGCCGACCCGGTGCTGGACGATGGCTGGATTGACCAGCAAACGGGGGCCGCGCCGCCGCCCAACACCCCGGTTCCGGCTGGTCCGGCCCAGCCGCCCCCGCCGCAAGAGGAGCAGCAATAGGGCCCGAAATCGGGTCAGTCCGACGGCGGCGGCTGCCAGTCCGGCTGGCTGGCGAAGCGAATGGCCGGGGCGATGTGCGGCACCCCGCCAGCCACGCCGCCCGCCATTCTCGTCAGCCCGCGCGCCGCGATATTTGGCTGGGCAAAGGCGGCGCGAAAATCCAGCACGGGGGCAAAGGCAATGTCGCGGCCCGCGAACCAGTCGGTCCATTCGGCCTGGCTGCGCGCGGCAAACACCCCGCGCAGATATGCAATCAACGGGGCCTGTGCGGTGCCCGCATCAGCCAGCGCCAACGGCATAAGATCGGGCCGCCCCAGCCCGTCCAGCAGGTTGCGGGCAAATTTTTCCTCGCGCCCCGCCAGCGCAATGTGGCGGCCATCGCGGGTGGCATAGATTTGATACAGCGCCGCGCCGCCCAGGCTGCGCTGGCTGGCCGACACCGGCGGCGCGCCGCCCGCCAGCGCGTCCCCGGCGATATGCACGCACCAGGGCAGCATGGCGTCAAACATCGCCACGTCCAGATAGTCGCCGCACCCGGTGCTGGCCCGACCAATTAGCGCCATCAAAATCCCGGCCAGGGCGGTCAGTCCCCCCGCCATGTCCGCCGACGGCACCCCCGGCACCACTGGCGCGCCGTCCGGCCCGTCGTTTACGCTCAAAAATCCGGCCAGCGCCTGCACCGCCATGTCATGCGCCGGGTGGTGGGCCAGCGGTCCGGACTGGCCAAAGGCGCTGACCGAGGCATAGATGATCGCCGGATTGATCGCGGCCACG